>NZ_JBHYKH010001092.1:0-1010 GCF_042741275.1 Streptomyces sp. NPDC058964 | reverse complement strand
CCTGTGTCTGTTTCGTCAGGTACTACCACACCACCCCCGACATCGTGCGGTGGGCGGCCGCCGGCGGTCCTGGGGTCGCCGAACCGCCGGTGACACTGGAGCTGCAGTTCGTCCGCCCGCCACGGGAGCGGCGGGCCCGCAGCCGTACGGACGCGGGCTGAGGAATCCCGCGGGCGGGCCGGTGTTGTACCTGGCATGAGTTCCGTGATCGCCTCGGCCCGCTTCTCCGTCCTCGACCGCTCCCGCACCCGGGAGGGCCGCCCGCCCGCCGAGGCGCTGCGTGACACGGTCGCGCTGGCCCGGGAGCTGGAGGGGCTCGGCTACCACCGGATCTGGGTGTCGGAGCACCACGGCGTGCCCGGGGTCGCCGGGTCCGCGCCGACCGTGCTGGCCGCGGCCGTGGCGGGGGCGACGCGCACGATCCGGGTCGGCACCGGCGGCGTGATGCTGCCCAACCACCGGCCGCTGGTCGTGGCGGAGCAGTTCGGGGTGCTGGAGGCGCTGTTCCCGGGGCGGATCGACATGGGTCTGGGCCGCTCGGTGGGCTTCACCGACGGCGTGCGCAGGGCGCTGGGCCGGGACAAGGACGACGCCGACGACTTCGACGCACAACTGGCCGAGCTGCTCGGCTGGTTCCGGGGCACGTCCCCCACCGGCGCGCACGCCCGCCCGGCGGAGGGGCTGACGGTGCCGCCATTCGTGCTGGCCATGGGCGAGGGCGCGGCCGTGGCGGCCCGGGCCGGGCTGCCGATGGTCATCGGCGACCTGCGCGACCGCGACCGGATGCTGCGCGGCATCGACCGCTACCGCGCCGGGTTCCGCCCCTCCGAGTGGGCCGGGGAGCCGTACGTCGTCGTCTCCGGCACGGTCGCCGTGGCCGACAGCCCCGAGGCGGCCCGGCGGCTCCTGGTCCCGGAGGCCTGGTCCATGGCGCAGGCCCGCACCCGCGGGTCCTTCCCGCCCCTGCCCCCGCCCGAGGAGGCCGCGGCCCGGACGATGACCGCCAAGGG
>NZ_JBHYKH010001091.1:0-1011 GCF_042741275.1 Streptomyces sp. NPDC058964 | reverse complement strand
GCTTGGCGTACGAGGAGTCCCCGGTGAACAGGTCCAGGTCGCCGGTCTTCCCGCCGTACTTGAAGGCGTCGCAGGTGGGCTGCGGAACCGTCTCCCACACCGACTCCTGCGCGCCGCGCTGGAAGGTGTTGATGTAGGAGGGGCCGGTGTCCGACGGGCCCGCCTCGCAGTTGCCGGGCGAGTTGCCGTAGCCGTAGGTGTTGTCGACGTCCTGGAGCCAGTGCATGCCGTAGACGTCGTCCGTGCCGTACGCCGACCTCAGCTCGCCGGCGATCGGGTCCGGACCGACCGGCACCGTGCCGTCCAGCGGCGCCGGGTACTCGTCCGGCGTGTCCAGCTCGGGGGCGTAGGTCGCCGGCTCGGACGCGTTGTAGGACGAGTTGGTCGGCTGGTCGGCGTGGGTGGGGATCATGTAGGTCTCCATGATCTCCCAGGCGTTGTTGAACCGGTCCCAGTCGCCGGTCACCTTGCCGTACATGGCCTGGAGCCACAGCAGGTAGCTGTACGCCTCGGACGTGGTCTCGTGCCCGTGGTCCGGCGCCTCCACGATCAGCGTTTCGACCGAGTGGTACGGAATGCCCTCGGGGGAGAAGTAGCCGTTCGCCGGGTCGGTGATCTTCCCGTAGAGCTCCAGGAAGCGGGCGTCGTAATCCTTCTGGGCGCCCAGCTGGGTCACGGTGACCGAGGCCTTGCCGTGGCCGGGGGCCGTCGACTCGAAGACCGCCGAGCCGGTGCCGGAGGCGTCGGCCGCGATGGTCACCTCCTGGGCGGTGTCCCAGTTCGCCGGGGTGAAGGTGAGGCTCGCCCCGGCGGAGACCGACAGGCCGGGTGTACGTCTCCTCGCCGACGCCGCCCTCCCACGTCACCAAGAGCGAGGTGTCGTCGACCGACTCGACCGTGCCCCTCGCCCGGTCGTCGCTGCCGGCGGTGCACTTCAGGCGGATCGTCCGGGTGCCGGACTCCTCGCGGGGGGGGCCGCGGGCCACCCTCCCGCCCGGGGGGGACGAGTGT
>NZ_JBHYKH010001090.1:0-1012 GCF_042741275.1 Streptomyces sp. NPDC058964 | reverse complement strand
GGCCGGTGGATCGGTGACCTGGTTATGCCGAGGAGGGAATTCGGCTTCCATACGGCCCACTTGAACGCGGACTTCCCTACACTGTGCGACTACGGCGCAGCTGCGGGGCGCGCCGTGGAGCAGAGAGGGTCCGTGGGTGAGTCTGCCGTACGGGGTTGATGTCACCGTGCCCAGTGTGGCGCGCATGTACGACAGCCTGCTGGGCGGCAGAGACAACTATCCGGCCGACCGGGCGGCGTGCGACGAACTGCTCAGACACGTCCCCAGCATGCGGGAACTCGCCTTGAACAATCGGCAGTTTCTGCGCCGCGTCGTCCATACCCTGGCTGCCGACTACAACATCCGCCAGTTCATCGACCACGGTTCGGGGCTGCCCACCCAGGACAATGTGCACGAGATCGCGCAGCGTGTCGACCGCGGCAGCCGGGTCGTCTACATCGACAACGACCCGATTGTGCGCACGATCGGTGGCGTGCTGCTGGAGACCAACGAGCGGACCGCCGTGCTCCAGGCGGACATGCGCGACACCGAGACGATCTTCGAGAGTGAAGCGGTCGCGCGGCTCATCGATTTGGACGAGCCGGTAGCTGCTTTGTTCGTGTCCGTGCTGCACTGTCTCCCGGACAGCGACCGTCCGGCTGATCTGGTCGCCAGGGTCGCTCGAAAGCTGCCGGCCGGAAGCATGATGGTGGTGTGCCAGCTCGTCAGTGATTCGGCGCACGTGCGGAACGTGGTGACCGAGCTGATGGACGAGCAGACGCAGGGCCACTGGGGCCGAGTGCGTGAGCGCCAGGACGTGGCCGACTTCTGCGCACCGTTGGAGCTGGTCTCCCCCGGGCTGGTGGAGGTCTCCGCCTGGCGGCAGTCCGGCCTCGGTGATGCACCCGCTCAGCAGTCATGGGAGTGGGAGGAGTTCGGCGGCGTGGGTTTCGTGCGCCGCTGAGGGACGTCTCTTCGGGATGCCCGCTACGACTGGGCCGCCCAAGTGGCCAGGCCGTCCTCGAGGAGGTAG
>NZ_JBHYKH010001089.1:0-1014 GCF_042741275.1 Streptomyces sp. NPDC058964 | reverse complement strand
CCCTGCGGGCGATCCGCGAAGTCCTGGACGCGGGCGCCCCCTTGCAGGTCGCCGGCCTCACCACTCCGGTCGAGGAGGCCTTCGTCACCGAACTGATGCGTACGTTGCCGCCCGGACTGGCCGACCGCGCGCGGGTGCGGTTCTGCGATCCGGCCGGGAAGAACCCGGTCGCCACCGCCGCCGGACTGGTCCGTGCGGCCACCGGCCGAACCCGGGTGATCCACTCCACCGACGCGGACCGGGCGGCCGGGACCGGTCTCGCCGACCCGAGGCCGGGAGAGGCGCTGCCCGCCGGAATGCTCCTGGAACCGGTCCGGGGCCGGGACGGCGTGCTCCCCACACCGGACGCCGTGCTGCGCCGCCTGCGCCACGGCACGGCCGAGCGGTCCGTTCCGCTGATCGTCGACGAGACCGAGACCGGTGTCGGGCGGACCGGGGCCTTCTGGGCGGTCGGACACAGCGGTGTCGTCCCCGACGTCCTGGTCCTCTCCAAGGCCATCGGAGGCGGACTGCCCCTCGCCGCCGTGGTGTACCGCGACGACCTGCACACGGAAGAGGGGAGCGCGTTCCGCGGCAATCAGCTCGCCATGGCCGCGGGCGCCGCCACTCTCGCCCACGTCCGCGAGCACGGTCTCGCCGAACACGCCGCGGCCCTGGGCGGCCGGACGCTGGCCCGGCTGCGCGGCCTGGCGGATGACTTCCCGTGCGTGGGCGACGTGCGGGGGCTCGGTCTGATGATCGGCATCGAGCTGACGGCACCGGACGGTACGGCCGACGCCGCCCCGCGCGGCACCCCCCGCAATTCCGCCGCCGCCCTCCAGCGGGAGTGCCGGCGCCGAGGAGTGATCGTCGACCTCGCGGGCCCGTCCGGGAACGTCGTACGACTGCTGCCGCCGCTGATCGTCACCGAGGAGCAGATGTCGGCGGTGCTGGACCGCCTCGCCGACGCGGTGCAGGCGGTGCAGCGCGGCCCGAGCGGTCACGCCCCACCGCACGGGGTGCACGCCGCACGCC
>NZ_JBHYKH010001088.1:0-1014 GCF_042741275.1 Streptomyces sp. NPDC058964 | reverse complement strand
GCGCCGCCCAGCTCGGGTAGCCGGGAGCGAGCGAAGCAGGTCACCCCGGCCGGGGGCATCCTCGCCGTGGACACCGGGGCGTGGGTGCGGAAGGCCGGCGGGATGCACTTCGCCGTCCTGTCCGCCGTCGACCTGGCCGTCCTGACGATGGCTCCGACGCGGATGGAGCTGGACCGCGCCGGGTCCATCCTGGCCGCGCTCGACCACCTACAGAGCGTCGGTGCGCACTGCCCCGAGCTGCGCATCCTGCTGACGATGACCAACCCGAGCGCGGCCGCCGCCGACGAGCAGGAGACCGCCCTCGTCGACGCCGGGTATCAGGTCCTCCGCACCCGCGTACCGAGGTCGGACGCCCGCGACGGGTACGGCCAGGCATTCGGCCGGCCGCCGCGGCTGGTCCCCGACTCCTCGATGGATCTCCTCGCCGCCGAGCTGGTCGACGTCGCCGCCGGGGTGGTCCGGTGAGCGCGGCCGCCGCCCGGGCCGGGGACGACCGGGGCGCCCTGCTGGCCCGGCGGAATCGTGCGGTGAAGCAGGAGACGGCGCACCTGGCCCCGGCCGTTACCGAGGTCGTCTCGGTGGAGGCGCTGCCCGCTCCGTACGACGCCGGGGAGACCCGGCCCGCGCAGCTCGACGACCAGGAGCGCGCCACGCTGGAGGCGTGCGAGCGCGCGCTGGGCGGCCTCCAGCGCATGTACATCGTCGCGGGGAAGGCCCTGGAGGTCATCAACCGCGGCCGCCTCTACCGGGAGACGCACAGCAGCTTCGGCGCCTACGTCGACGAGGTCTGGGGGTTCCAGCGGGCCCACGCGTACCGGTGGATGGGTGAGTGGCGTCTCGGGGCGCAGCTCTCGAAAGTGTCTCCCCGGGGAGACAGTCACCAGGTCCCCGAGAAGCACACCCGTGCCCTCATGCCGGTGGCGCAGCAGTACGGCGAGGACGTCGCCGTCGCCACGTTCGCCGAGGCGTCCGCCGTCGCCGAGCAGCAGGGCACGAAGCTGACGACCACCCGCG
>NZ_JBHYKH010001087.1:0-1015 GCF_042741275.1 Streptomyces sp. NPDC058964 | reverse complement strand
CGTGGGATCGGTTTTGTTTATAAGAGACCCCCAGTCGCCGACGGCTTAGAACCGGGTGTTGACCGCGACGACCGCGCGGGACAGCGGCAGGACGATCTGCCACAGGATGCGCAGGTCCCCGGCGCCGTCGATGCGGGCGCTGTCGATCAGTTCCTGCGAGATGCCCATGAAGAAGCCGCGCAGCACCAGGATGTTGAAGACGCTGATCGCGCTGGGCAGGATCAGCGCGAGGTAGCTGTCGGTCAGCCCCAGGGACTGCACCAGCAGGTAGGTGGGGATCAGGCCCGCGCTGAAGAACATCGTGGCCAGCAGCACCATGAGGATCCAGCGGTGGCCCAGCGAGCCGCTGCGGGACAGCCCGTAGGCGCACAGCACCGACACCGCCATCGAGAAGAGGGTGCCGACGAGGGTGATGCCGACGCTGACGAGCGCGGCCCGGGTGACCTGGCCGCCGCTGAGCAGTTCCTGGTAGGCGACGAAGGTGATGTCCGTGGGGATCATCACCAGTCCGCCGGCCTCGTCGATGGCCTTGCGCGAGGAGAGGCTGGTGACGACGACGATCCACAGCGGGAACAGGATGCCCAGGCAGGCCAGGAGCAGGACCAGGCCCTTGCCGGCGAGTCCGGCCCGGCTCGGCTTCTCCTCCCACACGGGCCGGGGCGGGGCCGCCCACCGGCTCGGCCTGCGCGCGGGCCCGCCGCTCGCGGCGGTCGCGTCCCGCGCGGCGGTCGCTTCTCGTACGGCGGTCACTTCTTGTACACCCCCTGCTCGCCCATGAGGTGGGCCACCTTGTTCGCTATCAGGACCAGGCCGAGACTGATCACGCCCTTCACCAGCCCCGCGGCGGCGGCGTAGCCGAAGTCCTGGTTGCGCACGCCGTTCCACCACACGAAGGTGTCCAGGACCTCGGCCGCCCCTGGTCCGACGGCGTCGCGTTGCAGCAGGATCTGTTCGAAGCCGACCGTCAGGGCGTCGCCGACGCGCAGCACCAGCAGCAGGGCGATGACCTGTCTCT
>NZ_JBHYKH010001086.1:0-1016 GCF_042741275.1 Streptomyces sp. NPDC058964 | reverse complement strand
GTGTGGGACCGGGCCGTCGGCGTCCCCGCCCCGTCCCCGCCCAACGCGACAGACGGGCGCCCGATAGCCTCTGCTCATGAGCAGGCCTCCCACCTTCGTCCCGCCCCCGGGCGCCCGCGCGTACTCCCTGCGCACCGCGCGCGGCGAGTTCGCCGTCGTCGACGCTCCCGTGGCCGCCGGCGTCGAGCCCAGGGGCGTCGCGCTGCTGCTGCCCGGGTTCACCGGGAGCAAGGAGGACTTCAACCCGCTGCACGTGGCGCTCGCGGAGCGCGGGTACCGGACCGTCGCGGTGGACGGCCGGGGCCAGTACGAGTCGGACGGCCCCGCGGACGACGAATCCGCCTACGCCCAGGCGGAGTTGGCTCGGGACGTGCTCGCCCAGACCGAGGCGCTCGGTACCCCCGTGCATCTGCTGGGGCACTCGCTGGGCGGCCAGATCTCGCGCGCGGCCGTGCTGATCGAACACTCCCCCTTCCTGTCGCTCACCCTGATGGCCTCGGGTCCGGCACAGATCTCCGTCTCCCAGCAGCAGCGCGTGAAGCTGCTGCGAGACGCCCTCGGTGTGATGTCGATGGCCGAGGTGTGGGACGCGATGCGGGCCATGGATGCGCCGGAGGAGACCGAGACCGGTGAGCTCGACGGCGGCCTGGACGACCGGGAGGACCTGAGGCGCCGCTGGCTCGGCAACAAGCCCGCCCAACTCATCGCCACTGGACGCCAGTTGTGCACGGAGCCGGACCGCGTCGCCGAACTCGCCGCCGTACCGCTGCCGTTCCACGTCCTGTCGGGCGCACTGGACGACACCTGGCCGGTGACGCTTCTCGACGAGATGGCCGTACGGCTCGGGGCGCGGCGTACGGTCGTCGAGGGCGCCGAGCATTCGCCCAACACCGACCAGCCGCTCGCGACCGCCCGCGCGATCGCCGGTTTCTGGGACCGGGTCACCCAGGAGGGCTAGTACCAACGCTGTTCAGTTAGGGCGGTCTGGGCCGCGTCAAGGGTCGGTTGTGAGCATG
>NZ_JBHYKH010001085.1:0-1018 GCF_042741275.1 Streptomyces sp. NPDC058964 | reverse complement strand
GTGTCCCCCGCGCCGGACCCATTGCGCGCAAACCGGGCCGGGCCCGGGGGCCCGGGGGGGCGTAACGACAGCGACTACGCGGGCTTCGACACCTGGGACTCGTGCGTCCGGGCCAAGAAGATCTTCGGTGTGGACCGGGCGGTGCTGATCAGCCAGGACTTCCACATCCGGCGGGCGGTGGCGCTGTGCCAGGAGGCGGGGGTGGCGTCGTACGGCGTCGGGGTCGGCGAGGTGCGCGACGTGACCTGGTACTACGGGGGCGCCCGGGAGGTCCTGGCGGCGGGGAAGGCGGCGCTCGACGCGGTGTTCGAGCCCGACCCCCGGTTCCTGGGACCCGAGGAGCCGGGGGTGTCACGGGCGTTGGGCACGCCCGGCTGAGGCCGCATGCCTGAGCGGACGGATCCGGGCGTTCTGCCCAGGCTGTTCGCGCTGCCGGCGGCGGCCGGGACCGCGTCGGCCGACCAGGACCCACCGGCGATCACGCCCGACGAGTGCTGCCCCGGGCCGCCCGCCGGAGCCGGCATGGCACGCGTCTCCCTCACGGCCGCCCGGGGCCGACGGGGAGGTCACCGTCCCGGCGGCGTAACAAACGGCCGCCCGGACGCGTAACACGCACGTCGCACGCTGGCGGCATGCAGAACACCGCCGCGCCCACGCCCACCCACTGCCCGTACTGCGCGCTGCAGTGCGGAATGAACCTGACGCCCGCCGCCGACGGAACCGTCGAGGTGTCCGAGCGTCCGGACTTCCCGGTGAACCGGGGCGCGCTGTGCGGCAAGGGGCGGACGGCGCCGGCGGTGCTCTCGTCAGGCGTGCGGCTGACGTCGCCGCTGGTGCGGTCGGACGAGGGGACGCTCGTGCCGGCGGGCTGGGACGAGGCGCTGGGGCGGATCGCCGGGAACCTCACCCGGACGCGGGCGGAGTACGGCGCGGACGCGCTGGGGGTGTTCGGCGGGGGCGGGCTGACCAACGAGAAGGCGTACGCGCTGGGGAAGTTCGCGCGGGTGGTGCTGGGCAC
>NZ_JBHYKH010001084.1:0-1024 GCF_042741275.1 Streptomyces sp. NPDC058964 | reverse complement strand
CTCCCGCGGGGAAACCGCGGGCGGACGGCCGGTCGAAGGGGTGCGCCGCGACGTCAGCCGTTGGTGCAAGCGTTGCCGAACGCCGGGTTCAGCAGGGCGATCACGTCGACGGTGTTGCCGCAGACATTGACCGGCACGTGGACAGGAACCTGGACGACGTTGCCCGACAGCACGCCCGGGGAGTTGGCGGCGCTGCCGGAGGCGCCGCTGTCGGCGGCGGCGATGCCGGCACCGCCGGCGACGGCTGCGGCGGCGGCGGTGGTCAGAACAAGGCCCTTCGCAATACGCGACATGGAGAGGTGCTCCTTGGGGGGTCGACATAAACATGCGGACGGAAATGCCCGGCGTTGTGTCAACGCGCGACGCTCCCACCGGTTGTGCGCCAAAGGAGTGATCTGAGGCCCGAGTCACTACCTTCACGAATCCGACATACTTGCCTGTTTTCAACTGATTAATGCGGATAGCATCTGGAGTGCGGTCGCTGAGCCTCCACCGCCTACAGCACGCGGACGGCAGCGGCGACCAACTGTGCGCGGTGAAATGGCAGTTGGGTACCGGCGTACGCGCACGGCGCCAAGGCGGGAATCGCCGGACGGCTCGTGTAACGCGGGCGGATCCCGACCGTGTTCCAGGCGCAGGCCTTGGTCGGTTCGGGGCGGTCGGGAGGGACCGCGGCGCCGTCGCTGAAGTGGGAGATGCCGGGGCCGCGTTGGGCATTCGGCGTGATGTGTGCGAGCGAGGCCGGGCGCGCGACGGGGCGGCTCCATCGCCGGTGCGTCACGGCGACCCCGTTCCAGAGCCCCGCCCGGGCGCACTCCTGGTGGCTCTCGTACGGCGGCCCGGGTCGGCCGGGGCTGGTGCGGCGACGCGCTGGAGCGCGTCCACGGAACACGAATGGTGCAGCGCCACTCGGCCGCTTCGAGGCGGCGACGAGAGCGGGAACGCGCGACGCGCACGGCGCGCGGCCTTCACGGCGGCGAGATAGTGAGAGTGGTGCGACGCCGAAGGTGTCTTGGTATAGTGT
>NZ_JBHYKH010001083.1:0-1027 GCF_042741275.1 Streptomyces sp. NPDC058964 | reverse complement strand
GCGCAGTTCCGCCAACGTCAGCGCGGGCGCGCGCACCAAGGCGTCCCGGGTGATGCACGGCGTGTGGCTGCTGCTGTTCGCGGCGCTGCTGCCGTCCGTGCTGGCCCTGATCCCGCTGCCCGCGCTGGCGGGCATCCTGGTCCACGCGGGCTGGAAGCTGATCCCGTTCCGCGGCATCGTGCCGCTGTGGCGCGACCACCGGGGCGAGGCGCTGATCCTCGTGGTCACCGCCGTGTCCATCGTCGCGGTGAACATGTTCGAGGGCGTGCTGATCGGTCTCGCCCTGTCCGTGATCAAGACCGCGTGGGAAGCCTCGCACCTCAAGCTTGAGGTCGTCGACAAGGGCGCCGGACCGATCCAGGCGCACCTGACGGGCAACGCGACCTTCCTCAGGCTGCCGAGGATCCTGGAGAGCCTGGAGGCGCTGCCGCAGGACCGGCCGGTCGAACTGGACCTGTCCGGGCTGCACCACCTGGACCACGCCTGCCGCACCGCGCTGGAGAACTGGGCCGAGCGGCACAGCGCCGCGGGCACGGACCCGGTGAAGGTCACCGAACCGGCGGCGGCCGGGTAGGCCCGTCGGCGCCCGGTCGCACACGAGAGGCCCGGTCCGGGGCATGGTCCCGGGCCGGGACTCCGGCATATCGTGACAGGAGTAGGCGAAACGGTCCTCTGGACGAGGAGGTCGCCATGCTCCAGGAGCTGCTGACCGCGGCTGCCGCCGCCGGGGGCGCCGGGGTGCTGTACATCGCGTCGGCGGCGCGGATCGTCAAGCAGTACGAGCGCGGGGTCGTCCTCCGGCTCGGCCGGCTCGCCGGTGAGGTGCGGCAGCCCGGCTTCACCATGATCGTCCCGGTGGTGGACCGGCTGCACAAGGTCAACATGCAGATCGTGACGTTGCCGGTGCCCGCCCAGGAAGGCATCACCCGGGACAACGTGACCGTCCGCGTGGACGCGGTCGTCTACTTCAAGGTGGTCGACGCCGCCTACGAGCTCATCCGCGTCGACTGTCTCTTATACACAACTT
>NZ_JBHYKH010001082.1:0-1029 GCF_042741275.1 Streptomyces sp. NPDC058964 | reverse complement strand
GATGACGACCATGCCGACGATCTGGAGGGCGGACAGCGTCTGGTCCTTGATGAGGTAGCCCAGCAAGGTCGCCACGATCGGGCTGCCCAGCGCGAGGAAGGAGACGGCGACGGCCGGCAGCCGCTCGATGCCTCGGAACCAGACGATGTAGCTCAGGACAGCGCCCAGGGTGATGAGGTAGGCGAACCCGATGACGTTGGAGCCGGTGAGACCGTTTGGAAGGTCTTCCAGCGACAGCCAGAACGGCAGCAGGACCAGGCCGCCCGCCGTGAGTTGCCACCCGGTGAACGTGAGCAGGCCGACGCCCTCCGGCCGGCCCCACCGCTTGGTCAGCGTGATGCCCGAGGCCATGCACAGTGCTCCGCCGATCGCGGCGAGGACACCGACGGTGTCGAGCGAGACCGTGCCCTTGAAGACGAGCAACGCCACGCCCCCCGCGCCCATGACGCAGGCCAGGGCGTGGACGAGTCTGATCCGCTCGCTGAGGAAGAGGGCGGCGAGGAGGACCACGAACATGGGCTGCGCCGACATGATCATGGCGGCGATGCCACCGGGCAGCCGGTAGGCCGCGACGAAGAGCAGGAAGTTGAAGGCGCCGATGTTCAGAACGCCCAGGACCAGCGCGCGCCACCACCAGATGCCGACGGGGAGCTTGCGGCCGAGGGCCAGCAGCACCAGGCCACCGGGCAGAGCCCGCATGGTGGTCGCCAGGAGCGGCCGGTCCGCAGGCAGCAGCTCGGTGGTCACCAGGTAGGTGCTGCCCCAGACCGCCGGAGCCAGGCCGGTCAGGGCCGCCGTGAGTACGTTCTGTCTGTTCTTCATCTTGCCTCGCATCCCGTGGGAATCACCGTGGCTCCCGACGTCCGTCCGGCCGGCTCAGTCGAAGATCGGGTCGCGATCGCGGCCGCGCTTCAGCTCGAAGAAGCCGTCCGTGCCCGCCACGGCCAGCACGCCGTCCCAGAGCCTGTCTCTTATAAACATCTAAGATCCCACGAGACAAGGAAAAATCGATTGTTTGGTGTGTGTGTG
>NZ_JBHYKH010001081.1:0-1031 GCF_042741275.1 Streptomyces sp. NPDC058964 | reverse complement strand
GCCGGCGCGCCCCGACTTCGCCCCGGCGGCGACCACCGGCCCCGTACCGCAGCGGGTCCAGGCCCTTCTGTCGGCCCCGCCCGCCCCGCGCCGCGCCGCACCCTGGATCGCCGTCCTCCTGGTTTTCTGTGCCGCCGTCTCGTGTGTCGCCTCGGCGACCGGGGTGATCGACTTCCACCACCGGGTCGAGGTCGCCCAGGGTGAGGAGAGCCGCTGAGCGCAGCCCTTGCCGGCGGCCGGCCGGAGAGGGAAGGGTAAGCCCACCTGCCGTCCGCAGTGACTGGCGCCCGCGAAGTTTTACGTATAACCTCACGCGCTAACCATGCCCACCGAAAGGCTCCGATGAGACGCGTCGCCCTGGTCACCCTCGTCGTCGACGACTACGACGAGGCGATCCGCTTCTACACCGAGGCGCTCGGGTTCCGGATCGCCGAGGACGAGCCCCGCCCGGACGGCTCGCGCTGGGTCGTGGTCGAACCGGGCACGGAGACGGCCGGCACCGGACTGCTGCTCGCCCGGGCCAGGAACGAGGACCAGCGGGCCAGGGTCGGCGACCAGACCGGGGGCCGCGTCGGGTTCTTCCTGCACACCGACGACTTCGCCCGCGACCACGCCCGGATGACCGCCGCCGGGGTGACCTTCCTGGAGGAGCCGCGGCACGAGCCGTACGGCAGCGTCGCGGTCTTCCGGGACCTGTACGGCAACCGCTGGGACCTGCTCCAGCCCGCCGGCTGAGCATCCTCCCGCCACAGCTCTTCCCGCCACTTCGAACCACCCGTCCAAGGAAAGAACCGCCATGACCGCTACGCGCGTAGACGCCGAAGTGATCCGCCGCCTGCCCAAGGCCGTCCTGCACGACCACCTCGACGGCGGCCTGCGCCCCGCCACCGTCGTCGAGCTCGCGGCCGCGGTCGGCCACACCCTGCCCGCCACCGACCCCGACGAGCTCGCCGCCGGGGCCTTGGAGGGGGCGAACTCCGGGGAACTGGTGGGGGCCCTATCCACCGTCGAGACCCACCGCGCGCGAGAGG
>NZ_JBHYKH010001080.1:0-1032 GCF_042741275.1 Streptomyces sp. NPDC058964 | reverse complement strand
ACGCGCACCTGGAGAACCCGGAGCACAAGGACAACACAGTGGGCCCGGGCTGGTGGGTGGTGATTTGCGTGTCTCTGTCCGGAGCCGTGCGCCTCACCCTGTTCGACATCGAGCTGGTGTTCAGCAAGGGCAAGTGGGAGGTCGAGACCGTCTCGGCGTCGCTGCGCAACTCCAGCACGGTCGCGGACGACCCGAAGATCACCAAGTTGCTGAAGGACGAGCACGCCAAGGTCGTCGAGTACGTCAACCAGGTCGTCGGCACCGCGACCGCGACCCTGACCACGGTCGACGCCCGCTACAAGGACGCCCCGATCATCGACCTGATCACCAAGGTCCAGGAGGACGTGGTCAAGGCGGCCCTGTCCGGCACCGAGTACGCCTCGCTTCCGGTGGTCGCACAGGCCTCGCCGTTCTCCCGCACCTCGGAGATCCCGGCCGGCGACGTGACGATCCGGGACCTGTCGAGCCTGTACGTGTACGACAACACGCTGGTCGCCAAGCTGATGACGGGCGCCCAGATCCGGGCGTACCTGGAGTACTCGGCGGAGTACTTCGTCCAGACGGCCGCCGACTCCGCCGTCGACGTCGAGAAGCTGACGAACGCGAACGGCCGTCCGGACTACAACTACGACTACGTGTCGGGCTTCCAGTACGAGATCGACATCGCCCGGGCGGCCGGTTCGCGGATCAGGAACCTCACGTACAACGGTGCCGCCCTCGACGACGCCCAGCAGTTCGTCCTCGCGGTGAACAACTACCGCGCGAACGGCGGCGGCGCGTTCCCGCACGTCGCCTCGGCCAAGGAGCTGTGGTCGGAGTCGACGGAGATCCGCACCCGCATCGCGGAGTGGGTGACCGCCAAGGGCGTCCTGGACCCGAAGGACTTCGCGTCGGTGGACTGGAAGCTGACGCGGGACGGCACGCCGGTGTTCTAGCACCAACGCCGTTCAGTTAAGGCCTGGGGCCGCTTGTCAAAGCCGTAGGCAAAGCAGCGGAGCTGCCGTAGAAGAGGTCTGTCACTCCAAGACATCC
>NZ_JBHYKH010001079.1:0-1034 GCF_042741275.1 Streptomyces sp. NPDC058964 | reverse complement strand
GGTCAATCATGAAGTGCACTCCATCGCCGCGCAGCTCACCCGCTTCAGGGAGATGACGGCGTACGCGGAGCGCGAGGGCGTACGCCCGGAGGTGCGGCACATCGCCAACTCGCCGGCCACGCTCACCCTCCCCGAGACCCACTTCGACCTCGTACGGACCGGGATCGCCATGTACGGCGTCTCCCCCAGCCCCGAGCTCGGCACCCCGGCCGACTTCGGCCTGCGCCCGGTGATGACGCTGTCGGGTTCGCTGGCCCTGGTGAAGCACGTTCCGGGGGGTCACGGCGTCAGTTACGGGCATCATTACGTGACGGCGGGCGAGACGACTCTCGGCCTGGTGCCCATCGGCTACGCGGACGGCATCCCACGGCATGCCTCCGGGACCGGCCCCGTCCTGGTCGGCGGCAAGTGGCGCACGGTCGCGGGACGGGTGGCAATGGACCAGTTCGTCGTCGACCTGGGCGGGGACGAGCCCGAGGCCGGCGCCGAGGCGGTGCTGTTCGGGCCCGGTGACCGCGGTGAGCCCACCGCCGAGGACTGGGCGCAGGCCTCGGGGACGATCGCATACGAAATCGTCACGCGGATCGGGACGCGCGTTCCTCGCGTCTATGTGAACGGGGAACGGGACGGGCGGGACGGGTAACCCGCTCGGGCGGCCGTACCGGCGTCACACCGGCTACATCTGTAACAGCGGTAGCACTGGCAACACCAGTCACGGCAACAGGTACACCCGCATCACCCCAGCGAACTGCAGTACGTCGAAGAGGAGCGGTACGTGAGCGAGAGCAGTGCGGAGGCCGTCGCGGACGCCGCCACGGCGGCCGTCGCCTCCGCCACGGCGGCGGCCGGGAGCTGGCGCAGGGCGACCGGGATCGCGGGCACCGCGATAGGTGTGCTCGCCGCGGGCGCCGCCGCCGGAGTCGCGATCGAACGGATGACCGTGGGCCGCGGGATGCGCCGGAGGGCGCGGCTGGCACTGGACTCGACGGGGCCGTACGGCGCGCTGCGCGGCACGCCGGGCAAGGCGTGCGCGG
>NZ_JBHYKH010001078.1:0-1035 GCF_042741275.1 Streptomyces sp. NPDC058964 | reverse complement strand
CCGCCCTGGGTTGTGAGTTCGCGGGGGGGCCCCCGGGGGGGGGGGCCCGGGCCCGCCCCCCGGGGTGGCGGGGCCGCCCCGGGGCCGCCGCGTAGCCGCTGGGTCCCGAGTCCTCTGCGTCTTTCCGAACATCCGTACTCGTCACCCAGCGACTCCTGTCCTTCTTCCGTGGTGAGCGTGGCCGCTCAGAGCGCGTCGGGGCCGCGCTCGCCGGTCCGGACCCGGACGGCCGTCTCGACCGGGAGGGACCAGACCTTGCCGTCACCGATCTTGCCGGTGCGGGCCGCCTTCACGACGACATCGATCAGCTGTTCGGCGTCGTCGTCCTCGACCAGCACCTCGATGCGGATCTTGGGGACCAGGTCGACGGTGTACTCGGCACCGCGGTAGACCTCGGTGTGGCCGCGCTGCCGTCCGTAGCCGCTGGCCTCCGTCACGGTCAGTCCGTGCACTCCGAAGGCCTGAAGGGCTTCCTTGATCTCGTCGAGCCGGTGGGGCTTCACGACGGCGGTGATGAGCTTCATGCGTCCACCTTCTTGCTCTGCGTACCGGCCGGGGCGGCGGCGGAGACGGTCCCGAGGACACCGCCGCCGGCGCCGCTGAAGTCGTATGCGGTCTCGGCGTGCTCGGCCTGGTCGATGCCCGAGATCTCCTCGTCCTCGGTGACCCGCATCCCGATCGTCTTGTCGATCAGGAAGGCGAGGATCGCGGAGGCCACCAGCGAGTAGGCGAGGACCGCGAAGACACCGGCGCACTGCTTCCAGAACTGGTCCAGGCCGCCGCCGTAGAAGAGGCCCTCGACGTCGGACTGGCCCGTGCCGGTGGCGAAGAGGCCCACGAGGAGGGAGCCGAGGATGCCGCCGACGAGGTGGACGCCGACGACGTCGAGGGAGTCGTCGTAGCCGAAGCGGTACTTCAGGCCGACGGCCATGGCGCACAGCACGCCGGCGAAGACGCCGACGGCGATGGCGCCGAGCGGGGAGACCGCGCCGCCCGCCGGGGTGATGGCGACCAGGCCGGAGACGGCACCGGAGT
>NZ_JBHYKH010001077.1:0-1043 GCF_042741275.1 Streptomyces sp. NPDC058964 | reverse complement strand
GCGCGCGCTTTGTTTCCGGGCCTGCGCGTGCCCCGTGTTTACACCCTCACCACGGCGGCCCCCCCGCCGAGGCCGATCAGCCGCGACACTCCGGCACGCGTAGGCAGGGCAGCTTGTGTGGAGTACGGCTATCCGCGGCGCCGCCGCGCACGGCCGGTCCGCGCCGCCTTGGCCCGCTTGGCGGCGAAACGCACTCCACCGGGACTCTCCCCGACTTCGACCCGCACCACGGTGGACATGGGATCCACGACTCCCTCACCCACATGCAGGATGGAGGTCTCCACCGCACCCAGCTTGCTGAGCGCCGTGGCCGCGGCCTTCAGCTCCTCCTCGGCCGTGTCGCCCTTGAGGGCGAGCATCTCGCCGTACGGGCGCAGCAGCGGGACCCCCCAGGTGGCCAGACGGTCCAGCGGAGCAACGGCACGGGCCGTCACCACATGCACCGGCGGCAACTTGCCCATGACCTCCTCGGCCCGGCCACGCACCACGGTCACATGGTCCAGGCCCAGAAGCTCCACGACCTCGGTCAGGAAATTGGTGCGCCGCAGCAGGGGCTCCAGAAGAGTGATCTTCAGGTCGTCCCGGACGAGCGCCAGCGGGATCCCGGGCAGGCCGGCGCCCGAACCGACATCGCACACTGTCACGCCCTCGGGCACGACCTCCGAAAGCACGGCGCAGTTCAGCAGATGCCGCTCCCACAGACGGGGTACTTCACGCGGACCGATCAGGCCACGCTTCACCCCCGCCTCAGCGAGCAACTCGGCGTAGCGGACAGCGTCCGCGTAGCGAGCACCGAACACGTCGCGTGCCTGCTCGGGAACAGGGGGAAGCTCCGCTGCCTCCGACACGAGGGGACCGCCCTTCCGTACGACACCGGCGCACCAGACGCCGCTGCCAGAACCACCAGAACTATCAGGCTGACAAAATTCGGCCCCGTCTGCGCAACAGACGGGGCCGGAGAACGCTGTCTCTTATAAACATATCCCAGCCCACGAGACAAGGGACAAAAGGGGGGGGGGGGGGGGGGGGGTGTGTGTGTGGGG
>NZ_JBHYKH010001076.1:0-1041 GCF_042741275.1 Streptomyces sp. NPDC058964 | reverse complement strand
GCGCGGCTACGAGGCGGAGGCCAAGCAGTTCGACGCCGGCCCGCTCTACACCTCCCTGGCGCAGGGCGACATCGACATCGTCACCAACGCCTGGCTGCCGACCACGCACGCGCAGTACTGGAAGAAGTACGGCGACCGGCTCGACGACCTCGGCTCCTGGTACGACGAGACGTCGCTGGAGCTGACCGTCCCCGCCTACATGAAGGACGTCAACACGCTGGCGGACCTCAAGGGCAGGGCGGACCTCTTCAAGGGCAGGATCACCGGCATCGAGTCCAGCGCCGGCGAGATGGCCCTGCTGAAGGACAAGGTCATGGGCGCCTACGGCCTGGAGGGCGAGTACAAGGTCGTCGACAGCTCCACCCCGGCGATGCTGGCCGAGCTGAAGCGGGCGATGAGCAAGAAGGAACCCATCGTCGTCACGCTCTGGTCGCCGCACTGGGCGTACAACGACTACGACCTGAAGAAGCTGAAGGACCCGAAGGGCGCCTGGGGCAAGGGCGACGGCGTGCACACACTCTCCCGAAAGGGCTTCGCCGCCGACGATCCCACCGCCGCCCAGTGGATGAAGGACTTCAAGCTCACCGAGAAGCAGCTCACCAGCCTCGAGGCCGAGATCAACAAGTCCGGCAAGGGCAAGCAGCAGGAGGCCGTGCGCACCTGGCTGAAGTCCAACCCGGGCCTCGTCGACAAGCTCGCCCCGGTCCAGGGCGGCTCCGGCGCCACCCCGGCCGAGGCCAAGCGTCCGCTGGACGTCGCCTGGTTCCCGTGGGAAGAGGACGTCGCCGTCACCTACCTGTGGAAGAACGTCCTGGAGCGGCGCGGCTACAAGCTGAACCTGAAGCAGATGGACGTCGGCCCGGTCTACACCGGCCTGGCCACCGGCGACCTGGACCTCAACTTCGACGCCTGGCTGCCTCACGCCCAGAAGAACTACTGGGACAAGCACAAGAACAACCTCACCGACCTGGGCACCTGGTACGAGCCGACCTCCCTGGAGATCGCCGTCCCCTCGTACGTGAAGGACGTCAAGTCCCTCGC
>NZ_JBHYKH010001075.1:0-1050 GCF_042741275.1 Streptomyces sp. NPDC058964 | reverse complement strand
GCGTCGGGCACGGTGTGCGGTGGAACCACGAGGAGCGAGAAGAGGTCGTTGCCGCCCCGGGTGATCAGGACGGTGTCGTCGCCGACCGGGAAGGAGTCGATGTGGACGACACGGCCGTCGACCGTCATCCGCGTCGGCAGTTCCTCCCAGGCGTCGCTGTCCAGGCCCACACGAGTGATGGGCCCGAGGTACTCGGTCAGCGCGGAGACGAGGCCGGGGAGTTCACCGGCGAGGTCGCGGGACCGGGGCCACCACGCCCCGTCCAGCACGCCCTGCCGGTCATGGGTCGTCTCGAGCCGCACCACAGCGGTTCCCGGTCGTGGAACGGCCTGGTGGACGGCATCGGGCAGGAGCCTGGTCACCCGCGGGGAATCGGCGTCGGACATCGCACTCGCCTGCCTACCGGGGACGGCACAAACGAAGAATCTCCTCGCTTCACGGTACTCCCCGGCCGACGACGGTCGCAGGCCCCACGGCGCGCCGAGGTACGGGACGGTATAAGTGGGTAAAAGCGGCATTCCTTCATGGTCACGTGGTGATACCCGGAGGTTCCTCCTTGTGCGCTGCCCCGCGTACGCGGTCGGTCTTCCTCGGGCTGCCGCCCTGGTCCGAACGGGTGCAGGTGGCCCGGGCGCTGCGGACGGAGACGGTCGGCGGCCTGGTGCTTCTGGGCGCCGCGGTGGTGGCGCTGGTGTGGGCGAACACTCCGTGGAGCGGAAGCTACGAGTCGCTGCGTGACATCCACTTCGGCGTACCCGCGCTGGGGCTGGATCTTTCGGTGCAGCACTGGACCGCCGACGGGCTGCTCACCCTCTTCTTCCTGGTCGCCGGGATCGAGCTCAAGCGCGAACTCGTGGCCGGCGGGCTGAGTACCCCGGCCATGGCGGTCCTGCCGGTCGTCGCCGCGGTCTGCGGCATGGTGGTACCCGCGGCGATCTACCTGGCCGCGGTCACGGCCGGCGGCGGGCGGGCGGGCGGCTGGGCGGTGCCGATGGCCACCGACATCGCCTTCGCCCTGGCGGTGCTCGCCGTGCTCAGTACCCACCTGCC
>NZ_JBHYKH010001074.1:0-1054 GCF_042741275.1 Streptomyces sp. NPDC058964 | reverse complement strand
CACGCTGCCTTCGACCGCGTCCTGCGGCTGGATGCCGGTGCTGCGGTTGAACTCCTGCGCGGTGAACACAGCGGGCTTGCGGACGGTGACGGTGTCACCCACCCGGCCACGGAAGTCGGAGTCGTAATCGCGGTGGACGAGCTGCGCCATGACGGTCGTGTCGTACAGCGTGGCGAGTGCCCGCGTGGCGATCAGGTCCGGGGTCAGAAACGTGTTGGCCATTGCGGGCCCTCTCTACTGGAGAGGCTCAGCTGCGCGCCTTGCGGCGTGCTTCGCGCTGGGCCTCGATGGTGTTCTTGCTGGCGGGCTTCTCCGAGCTGCCGGAGAAGTCACCGCTGGTACGCGCGGGCGCCTGGCTCGCGGCCTTGAGCTTGGGGTTGGCCTCGACGGCCTTCTTGATGGCGTCGGAGACCTTCTTCGCGAACCCGTCCTCGTTGGGGTTCAGGCCCTTGATGGACTTCAGGAAGGTCCGGCTGTCGGTCAGGGCGTCCGGGTCAGCTCCGTACTTGCCTGCGCTGCGGTAGATCGCCAGCTCGACGGCGGTCTCGCGGTGCGCCTCGGTGGCGCGCTCGATCTCCGCGGTGAGCTTCGCCGGGTCCGGTGCCTCGTCCTTGTCGTCCTTGATCAGGCCGAGTGCCCGGCCCATCTGCTGGACGAGTTCGGCCTTGGCTTCCTCGGCGGCGTTCTTCTTCGCCGTGGTGCGGGCCTTGGCCGCGTCGGCGTTGGCCTGCTTCAGCTCCTTGCGGAGCCGCTCCAGCTCGGCTGCCGGGTCGTCGTCCTTCTTCGGCGGCTTCGGCTTGGGCTTCTCGTCCTTGGCCGCGCCGTCGTCCGAGGAGTCGTCGTCGTCGGTCCCGCCGGCGTCGTCGTCCTGGCCGTCGTCGGCGCCCGTGTCGTCACCGCTGTCGCCGCTGTCGGATCCGGAGTCGTCTCCGTCCCCGCCGTCGGCGTACAGGTACGGCGCGAAAGGGCCGTGGCCGTAGGGGTGTGCCCAGCCAGCGCCAGCGATGGCGAGGCGGGGGAGGGTTCGCTTCTGCATGCGTGCACTCCTGGTGCG
>NZ_JBHYKH010001073.1:0-1057 GCF_042741275.1 Streptomyces sp. NPDC058964 | reverse complement strand
GACTGGCACAAGTCCAGCTACAGCGGGGCAGCGGTGGCAACTGTGCAGAGGTCGCCGACGGAGTCCCCGGCGTCGTGCCGGTCCGGGACAGCAAGGCGGCTGCCGGGCCGGTGGTCGTCGTGGGGTCGGCGGCCTGGACGGAGTTCGTACGCACCGTCGGGGCCGCCCGCTTCCTTGCCAGTGTCGTGCCTCCGCGACCCGAGTAAAGGGCGCTGCGCGTCGCCTTCGGCGATCGGCCTGCGGCCGACCCTTGACTCGGCTCGCTCCACCACGGGTCAGAAGCGAGCGAGCGGCCCGGAAACACGGGTGGCCGAGCCGGGTTCACGATCAACCGCCCCCTGCGTACCCACCCGGCGACGGCGGAACGCACCAGCGCCTCGCCAGCACGCCGCCTCGGCTCAGCGGCTCACCCCCGGTGGGCGGTACCGGTCACATGCGCCGCCCCAGCGCCGTAGCCGCACGCCACACCGTCCCAGCGGCCAACCCGAGCGGGCACCACAGAACCACCCCCCCCCCGGACCACCCTCCAAAAACGGATGACACTTCACCCCGAAGTGTCATCCATTTCCCAGACCACCCCCAGACCCCCACCACCCAGCCGCCGTTCGCCGCTAAACCCACGCGGCGTGCCGGCGAGACGCGGACGCGCCCCGCACGCCCGGCGCGTACGCAGCCGGCGGAAGGGACCGACGTACGCCGGCCACCCGCCTTCCTCCGGCCGCCCGCACGCTTCTCACCCGTGCTGGAGCGAGCCGAGTCAAGGGTGACCCGAAGGGTCATCGCCGAAGGCGACGCGACCGCAGGAAGCGCCCTTTACTCGGCTCGCGGAAGCACGACACTGACCAAGAAGCGGGCGGCCCCACGGCCACCCAACAGCAGGCGGCCCCGAAGACGTACTCGGCATACGCCTCCGCACGCCGAGTCACGATTGAGTCTCGGGTACCTCTCACCCCCTTGTCATCACTCGTGTAATCGTTTCCAATCCTCAGTGTAATCGATTCCAAGAGGATGTGGAAACGGCGATGGCGAGCATCAAGGACGTCGCCGTCGAGGCGGG
>NZ_JBHYKH010001072.1:0-1057 GCF_042741275.1 Streptomyces sp. NPDC058964 | reverse complement strand
GACCTACACCTGGCAGGCCCTCCCGCCCGAGCTGCGGCCCCGCGCCCGCGCCCAGCTCACCGACGGCATCGCCGCCGAGCTCACCCTCGCCCGCGACCTGCTGACCGATCTCGGCCTCAAGGAGCTGCCATGACCTCGGCCACCTCCTCCTCCGGCGGACCGACCCCGCTGCTGGTCCTGGACGTCGTCGGCCTCACCCCCCGTCTCCTGGACCACATGCCCCACCTCAAGCAGCTCGGCCAGTCCGGCTGCCGGGCCCCGCTGGGCACCGTCCTGCCGGCCGTGACCTGCGCCGCCCAGTCCACCTTCCTCACCGGCACGCCCCCGTCGCAGCACGGCATCGTCGGCAACGGCTGGTACTTCCGCGAACTCGGCGACGTCCTGCTGTGGCGCCAGCACAACGGACTCGTCGCCGGCGACAAACTCTGGGACGCCGCCCGCCGCGCCCACCCCGGCTACACCGTCGCCAACATCTGCTGGTGGTACGCCATGGGCGCCGACACCGACATCACCGTCACCCCCCGTCCCGTCTACTACGCCGACGGCCGCAAGGAACCCGACTGCTACACCCGCCCTGCGGCCCTGCACGACGAACTCACCGACAAGCTCGGCACCTTCCCCCTCTTCCACTTCTGGGGACCCGGCGCCGACCTGGTCTCCAGCCAGTGGATCATCAACGCCACCCGCCACATCATGACGACCCGCCACCCCGACCTGACCCTCTGCTACCTCCCACACCTCGACTACGACCTGCAGCGCTACGGCCCCGACGACCCGCGCTCCCTGAAGGCGGCGGCCGACCTGGACACCGCCCTGGCCCCCCTCCTCGACGACGCCCGCGCCCAGGGACGCACCGTCGTCGCGCTCTCCGAGTACGGCATCACCCCCGTCAGCCGGCCCGTGGACATCAACCGCGCCCTGCGCCGCGCCGGACTGCTCGAGGTGCACACCCAGGACGGCATGGAATACCTCGACCCGATGGCCTCCCGCGCCTTCGCGGTCGCCGACCACCAGATCGCCCACGTGTACGTCCGCCGCCCCGAAGACCTGTAGATTA
>NZ_JBHYKH010001071.1:0-1060 GCF_042741275.1 Streptomyces sp. NPDC058964 | reverse complement strand
CTCCGCCCCACAGCGATATATACTGTGTACTTTTGTGGGGATGGTTCCTTTGTTAATATTAGACTGGTATACCCACCGACTCACCCCCGACGACATCGACGCCGTCGAAGCCCACGGCACCGGCACCCGCCTCGGCGACCCCATCGAAGCCCACGCCCTGCTCAACACCTACGGACAACACCACACACCCCAACAACCCCTCTACCTCGGATCACTGAAGTCCAACATCGGTCACGCCCAGGCCGCCGCCGGCATCGGCGGCGTCATCAAGATGGTCCAGGCGATCCAGCACGGCGAACTGCCCCGCACCCTCCACGCCGACCACCCCTCACCCCACATCGACTGGGATCAGGGGCACATCAGCCTGCTCACCGAACACACACCCTGGCCCCAAAGCGACCGACCGCGCCGCGCCGCCGTCTCGTCGTTCGGCGTCAGCGGCACCAACGCCCACTTGATCGTGGAGCAGCCGCCGGCGACAGAGGGATCCGGCGAGGACGAGGCGTCTGAACAGCCCGACCTGCCCACGGTGTTGACTCTGTCAGCCAGGAGTTCGGGCGCGCTGCAGACCCACGCTGCCCGGATACGCGCCCACCTCGACGAACGTCCGGAGGTGCCGCTGTCCACGGTCGCCGACGCCCTGGCCGCCCGGGCCGCGCTGCCGCACCGCGCCGTCATCGTCACCCGCGACCGCGCCCAGGCCCGGGAAGCCCTCGACGCGGCCGCCGAGGGGGCTCCGCATCCGGCGCTGGTCACCGGTCAGGCGACTGACGGCGAAGAGAGCGGGACGGTGTTCGTGTTTCCGGGTCAGGGTTCGCAGTACCCCGGCATGGCCCGCACCCTCTACACCACCTCACCCACCTTCCGCGACAGCATCCACGCCTGCCAGGACGCCCTCGCCCCCTACATCGACTTCACCATCCCCGACGTCCTCACCCAACACCCCAACGCCCCCACCCTCGACCGCGTCGACATCGTCCAACCCACCCTCTTCGCCGTCCTCACCGCCCTCGCCCACCACTGGCAACACCACGGCATCCACCCCCACGCCGTCATCGGC
>NZ_JBHYKH010001070.1:0-1060 GCF_042741275.1 Streptomyces sp. NPDC058964 | reverse complement strand
GCCCGAGCTTCGGGCCCCGCGCACCCATTACCCGCGGGCCCCCGCCCCGCGGCCCCTGGAACCGGCGGGGGCGCGCCCCCCGCCCACGCACGCCCGGCGTGCGATCCGCTGTCCCGCGCCCTGCCGCCGCTCAGGCCGGCCGCACGAAACTGTGGATGATCGACTCGCCGCCGTAGTAGATCGACTCCTCGCGGACGTAGGCGCCGGGCTTCGGGGCGTGGATCATCATGCCGTTGCCGATGTAGAGGCCGACGTGGCTGAGGTCGTCGTAGAAGAAGACCAGGTCACCGGGTTGTGCCTGGGAGACGGGGACGGTCGTGCCGGCGTCCACCTGGTCGTAGGTGGTGCGCGGCAGGGTCACGCCCGCGGCCTTCCAGGCGGCCTGGGTCAGGCCCGAGCAGTCGTAGGAGCCGGGACCGTTGGCGCCCCAGACGTACGGCTTGCCGAGGGCGGAGCGGGCGGCGGCGACGGCGGCTGCCGCGCGGCCGGAGGCGGGGGCGGCGCCGCCGGGGATGGTCAGGTCGGTGCGGCCGGAGCGGGAGCCGCGGTCGTGGGCGGCGCGCTCCTCGTCGGGGAGTGAGTTGAGCAGCTCGCGGGCCTCGGCGAGCTTCTTCTCCACCGTCTTCTTGTGGGCGGCCACGGCTTTGCGGCCCTTCTCCAGTTCGGCGAGCTTGGCGGCGGTCTCCGCGCGGTCCTGGGCGAGGTCGCGCATGGCCTCCTGGAGCTCCTTCAGCCGGCCCGCCTGGTGCGTGGTCACCCGGTCGAGCACGGAGGCCTTGTCCAGGTAGTCGTCCGGGTCCGCGGAGAGCAGCAGCGCCAGCGACGGGTCGATGCCGCCGGAGCGGTACTGGGCGCCGGCCAGCGAACCCAGCGCGTCCCGCATGGTGTTGATCCGCCCCTGCTGGCGGGCGATGGCGTCCTGCGCCGTGCTGACCTCCTCGCGCAGCGCCTCGGTGCGCGCGTCGGCCTTGTTGTAGGCCTCGGTCGCCTGCTCCGCCTCGGTGTAGAGCCGGTCCACCTCCGCCCGACGCTCGTCCTGCGGGGCGGCCGTGGCCCGTAC
>NZ_JBHYKH010001069.1:0-1060 GCF_042741275.1 Streptomyces sp. NPDC058964 | reverse complement strand
CCGACCGCCGCCAGCTGTGTCACTCGCCGGACGCCCCGTCGTCGTGCGTGCCTCCTGCGTGGCTCCCGACCCCCGACCGCGCGGTGCCCCCCCCGCGGGGACCTCCGGTCGTTGAGGGCCCTTCTCTCCATACGTGGCACGACGCGACGGCGTTCACCGCAGCGGTGATCTTCTTCAGGACTTGCGGGCCACCCCGCCGAACATGGCCACCTCCTCCGGCTCGGTGCCGTCGGCGCCCTCCGGGCGCCAGCGCGAGCAGGACACCACGCCCGGCTCCAGCAGTTCGAGGCCGTCGAAGAGCCGGGTGACGTCCTCGGGGGTGCGCTGGGTCAGCTTCGGCGTGCCGTGCTCGTTCCAGAACTTGACCGCCTCGTCCACGTCCGGCATCGACGGGCTGGTGATGGTGTGCGACAGCACCAGGTGGCTGCCGGACGGCAGCCGGTCCATCAGCCGGCGCACCAGCCCGTACGGGTCCTCGTCGTCACCGATGAAGATCACCACGCCCAGCAGCATCAGCGCGACCGGCTTGCTGAAGTCCAGGGTCCTGGCCGCGTGCTCGAGGATCGCGTCGACGTTGCGCAGGTCCTCGTCGAGGTAGTCGGTACGGCCCTCGGGCGTGCTGGTGAGCAGCGCGCGGGCGTGGGCGAGCACGAGCGGGTCGTTGTCGACGTACACGATCCGGGACTCCGGGGCGGCGGCCTGCGCGACCTCGTGCGTGTTGTCGGCGGTGGGCAGCCCGGTCCCGATGTCCAGGAACTGGCGTATGCCGAGGTCGCCGACCAGGTGCCGCACGGCCCGCCCGAGGAAGAGCCGGTCCGCGCGGGCGTACTCGCCGATGCCCGGGTGCAGCTGACGGATCTGGTCGCCGGCCGCGCGGTCGACCTCGTAGTTGTCCTTGCCGCCGAGCCAGTAGTTCCAGATCCGGGCCGTGTGCGGTTGGCCCGTGTTGATGCGGGCGCGCAGGGACGCGGCGACGTCGTTCGTGGCTGCCGGGTTGTCGGTCACGGGTCAGCTCCTGGGGTACCGATGAAGCCAATGAGAGATACGGGTCAACAGGCCA
>NZ_JBHYKH010001068.1:0-1061 GCF_042741275.1 Streptomyces sp. NPDC058964 | reverse complement strand
ATGTAACCGTTGCCGTCCTGGTCGAAGGTGGCGAAGCGTGCGGCGATCCTGCGCTCGTACTCGCTGTTGACCATGGTTCTCTCCGGCCGCCTCACGTCGGTGTCGGTGGTCTGTGTCCCGCGCGGAGAGGACGACGCCGGCCGCGGCCGCGGGCGGCATACGGGCGGACGGGCCGGGCGGGAGCGCGGTTCAGGCGGACAGCGGGCGGGGCCTGTCGCCGGTCGCGGAGGCGAGGTCGGGGTGGACGTCGAAGAGGCGGCGCACCCCGAGTGCGCCGAGGACGCGGTTGACGTGGGAACCGTCGACGGCTCCCTGGGCGGGCAGTATCAGGCGCAGCCGGCCCTGGCAGGAGCGGATGAGCCGCCGGGAGGCGATGAGCACGCCGACCCCGCTGGAATCGCAGAACAGGACCTGCGAGAGGTCCAGGACGAGGCTGTGCCGCCCCTCGGCCACCTCGTCGTGCACCCGCTGCCGCAGCACCGGTGACGTCACCAGGTCCAGCTCACCCGACACCTGGAGCACGGCCCATTCGCCCTGCTCGCCGCCGGTCACATTGAACGTCACCACCATGCCCTTCAGTCGCCGGTTCATCGGACGTCCGGAATCACCCGAAATTCACCCGAAACGGAAGCCATGCTTACGCTTCTTGGGCGCGCGCCTGCCCACCGGCCGTTCCCGCAAACGCCGCCCCGGAAACGGGGAACGATCGGAAAAGGCTTGTTTCAGACGGTTTCGATCCTGTTCGATCGGTTCCGGTCGCACGATAGAGGGTAGGGGAGGCGCTTAGCACGTGCGGGCCACCGGGGGCGCGCATTGACACAAAGGGGCGTGCGGTGTCGGACGTGCCGACTACATTCGGGGAGACGTCGGCCGCAGGCTGGAGTGCGACGTACGGGTACGCACAGGTACAGGGGGTGAAGAGGCCGCATGGCGAAGAGCGACGCACCGCCGCGCTGGGACCGGAAGATGCAGCAGCGGCTGGCACGCGGCGAGGCCGCCGCCCTGGGTGAGCTGTACGACCGGTTCGCCTCGCTGGTGCACGGTCTGGCGCACCGCGTGCT
>NZ_JBHYKH010001067.1:0-1067 GCF_042741275.1 Streptomyces sp. NPDC058964 | reverse complement strand
GCTGGTCTACCGCATCGAGACCGAGGAGTACCTCGAGGCCCTGGAGTGGACGCGCAAGCTGTTCGCCGCCGGCGTCGTGCACCCCGATGCCCGGCTCGGCAAGTCCAACGCCGCCGACCCCGGGCCCAAGTTCGCCGCCGGCGAGTTCCTCGTCTACAACCAGGACTCCTCGCAGTGGTGGAGCCGCACCGCCGAACAGGCCGCCCAGAACCCCGAGTTCGAGATCTGGGGCATGGACATCTGGGGACACGACGGCGGCGACCCGACGCTGTGGGCGCAGAACCCGGCGGGCATCTTCGCCTTCGTCAACAAGGACGCCCCCGAGTCCGTGATCCGTGACGTGCTGGCCGTCGCCAACGTCACCGCCGCGCCGTACGGGACCACGGAGTACATGGCCACCAACTACGGCGTCGAGGGCACCCACTACACCGTCGAGAACGGCGTGCCCACCAAGACCGAGCAGGGCAACATCGACGTGATGAACGCCTACGTGATGATCGCGAGCCCCGCTCCGACCGTCGCCCACCCCGACTTCCCCGAGGTCGCCAAGGGGCAGGTGGAGTGGCAGCAGCGCATGGGCGCCTTCACGAAGAAGTCCGCCTTCTACGGCATGCAGATCGTCGAGCCCGCCCGCTGGACCAACCTCTCCAACGACTTCGAGCAGCTGGAGGACGACGTCGTCCGCGGCCGCAAGAAGATCAGCGACGTGCAGCAGGCCGTCTCCGACTGGCGGAGCAAGGGCGGCGACAAACTGCGCGACTGGTACAAGAAGCTGCTCGACGAGAACGGCACGGCGGCGGGCTGACCGGTACCGAGGCGAGGAGAACGGCCGTGTCGAACAGCACGGTGCCTCGGACCGGGACCGAGGCCGATACGACGAAGAAGACCCCGGTGGCGTCCGGCGACGCCACCGGCTCCCGGAAGGGCAGGCCGGCCACGGGCAGGCGCACACAGGGGGGGTGGGTCCGGCGCGGCCGCGGGCAGCTGCGGATTACACATCCCGCCCGTCAGGTGGGGCTGGTCTTAAAATAAAAAAAGATCAGACCCAACCACGGCGCCATAAACGA
>NZ_JBHYKH010001066.1:0-1068 GCF_042741275.1 Streptomyces sp. NPDC058964 | reverse complement strand
CGGTGGAGTCAGTCAAACTGGTGTTCGGGTAATAACACTGGTTAGCCTTGCCGTGATTGAGAAGAGCCGTCACATACCAGTGAAGTGCCGATCCCTTCGGTGTGAAGGGGGTCGAGGTCATTGATGCGTGTCGGTCTGAGCGGCAAGTCGTGGGTGTGTGAAGGGGGAGTTCGTGAGTGATCTGACGGCTGACTATGTGGTGTTGAATCGAGTGAGGCATAACCTCGACCACATAGCGGAACTGATGAAGAAGCCAGGGCGGGAAATGGCAGAGGTTACCGGCGACTCCATGGGAGTCCCGGAGCTCGCCAGGCGCATGGACGACTTCGGTGATGAGTGGTCGTACGGGATCAAACAGCTCACGAAATTCTCGGAGAAGGCGTCCAAGGCGCTTCTCACGGTCAAAGAGTCCTTCGAGAAGTTGGACGATGAACTCGCCCAGGCGAGTAAGGGCCGAGGGAAGGGCAGCGGTAAGTAGGAATGGCTGAGACCAAGCTGGAGAGCTTCCCTGCTCTGGGGTTCGTACCTTGCCCGGGCGATCAGTCGACGGCCGACGACGTCGCCAAGACAGTGCGCAGGACGGCGAAGGCTCTCGATGAGATATCCCAGGTCCTGCACGGCACCGGCGTGGGGGACTGGAAGGGAAAGGCGGCGGAAGTATTTCGAGAGAAGTTCGATGACGAGTTTCGCCCGCGCATGGACGATGCGCGTGATTCCTTCCGTGATGCTGCGACGATCCTTGAGGACTGGGCCGCCTACATGGAGACCAAACAGGCGGACGCCGTGCGACTGGAGGCGCGGGCAGCCGAGGTCGACGAACAACTGAGTAAGGCGCGCACAAAGGCTGACAAGCTCAAACAGGCCGACGGCGACGAGAAGGACACCCTGGACCACAAGGGCAAGGTTCAGGAAGCGGGACGGGAAGCGAATGCCAGGAGTCTTGAACTGGAGGAGATCCGACGGCAAGGTCGTGAAATGGCCGGGAACTATCAGGCGTACGGCAAAGAAATAGCAGACCGTCTGAAGAGTGCAATGGAAATCGCTCCGAATGAGCCAGGCATGTGGGAC
>NZ_JBHYKH010001065.1:0-1069 GCF_042741275.1 Streptomyces sp. NPDC058964 | reverse complement strand
AGACCACCGCGGTGGAGGCCTTGCGCGCGGTGGCGACGGCCTGGTCGATCGCGTCCTGGGCCTTGGCCGGGGTCACCCAGCGCAGGTCGAGGGTCATCGGCTTGCCGACGACCGCGCCGCCGCTGATCTTGATGGTGTGCGTGCCGGCGGTCAGCTTCAACGGGACGCTGGTGAGCTTGCCGAACACCTCGCCGACGCTGATCGGTGCGCCGTCGTCGATCTGGATGGCGCCGTTGCCGCCGGTGACGCGGGCCGCGATGCGGTAGAGCCCGTCCTTGGCCACCGTCAGCCTGCCGTCGTAGATGACGCCGCTCTCGGCGGGATCCAGAACCTTGCCCGAGGTGAAGTCGGGCTCCAGGGCGGAGGCCGGGATCGGCTCGCCCTGAAGGGTCTCGCCCTCGGCGTAGGAGACCTGCGCGTCGGAGCCGAGCTTCTCGGTGATGGTCTCCAGCGGCGGGGTGGCCATGTCGGGGACGATGTAGGAGCTGCCGAGCCCCGTCACCTTGGGGTCCTTGGCCGACGGGCCGATCACCGCGACGTCGTCCGTCGTGGCCGGGTCGAGCGGCAGTATCCGGTCCTCGTTGCGCAGCAGCACCGCGCCGGCCTCGGCGATCTCCTCGGCCACCTTGGTGCCGCCCGCGACATCGCGCTCGGGCCGCGGCGCCGGGTTCTCGTCGAGGAGGCCGAAGCGCTCCATCTGTCCGACGATGCGGCTCACCGCGCGGTCGAGGACCGCCATGGGAACGGTGCCGTCCTGGACGGCCTTCTTGAGCGTGTCACCGAAGTACTTGCCGCCGGGGACCTCGCCGCCGGGCGGGATGGCGACGGTCGAGTCGATGCCCAGCTCCTGGTCGAGCCCCTTGGTGATGGCGTCCGTGCTCTGCGTGGCCATCCAGTCGGAGGTGACCCAGCCCTTGAAGTCCAGCTGCTCGCGGAGGATGTCGTTGAGCAAGTGCCCGTTGCCGCAGGCCGCTTCGCCGTTGACCTTGGGGTAGGCGCACATCACCGAGGCGGCGCCGGCCTTGACCGCGGCCTCGAAGCCGGGGATCTCCGTCTCCTGGAGGGTGCG
>NZ_JBHYKH010001064.1:0-1070 GCF_042741275.1 Streptomyces sp. NPDC058964 | reverse complement strand
GCCCCCCCCCGCCCCCCCCGGCGCCGCGCGGGGGGGGGGGGGCGGGGCGGGGGGCCGCCCCCCCCCCCCCGAGGCCGCGGATCTCGCGGGCGCAGTCGTCGAGCAGCGCGAGCACCCGGCGGGCGCGCCGCTTGCGGGCCGGCATCGGGTTCAGCGGGTGGACCAGCGGGGCGACGGAGAGCCGTACCCGGCCGAGGAGCCGCTCCAGTTCGGCCACGCGGGGAGCCGGGTCGGCGGTGGGCGAGCCGGCGAGACGGGCCGCGGCCTCCTCGGTGCAGGCGTGGACGCAGCGCAGGGCGCGCTGGATCCACGCGTCGGTGGTCGTGTGGGTGGTGACGGGCAGCACGAACAGCACGGCCAGTACGGCGCCGAGGGCTCCGACACCGGTCTCCGTGAGGCGCAACGCGAGCAGAGCGGGGTTCAGGACGCCGAGGAGGCCGTAGAGCAGTTCGGCGAGCAGCGTCACCCAGAGCATCATCCAGGTGTAGGAAACGGCGGCCGTGTAGAAGATGCCGAAGACGGCCGCGGCGACGAGGACCGCGGTGGGCAGCGGCGCCCCGTGGACCGGTACGGCGACCAGCAGACCGAGGCAGATGCCGAGGACCGTGCCGAGGACCCGGCGGAAGCCGCGGACCAGTGTCTCGCCGCGCGAGGCGGTGTTCACGAAGATCCACCAGGTGGCGCCGACGGCCCAGTACCAGCGCTGGCCGGACACCAGCTGGCCCGCCACGAGCGCGAAACCCGCCCCGGCGGTCGCCTGGACCGCCTGCCGGGTGGTCACCCGGGCCAGGCCGGTGCCGACGGGCGGGGCGGGCACGGCGGCCGGGGGCAGGCGGCGCTCGTAGCACCACAGCCCGAAGCGCACCGTGGCCGCGCTGAGCACGGCCAGCAGGACGGCGGAGTACAGCTCGGGCAGCTGCGCCCTGGTGGCGTGCAGGAACTGGGCGACGAAGAAGGTCATGAAGGCGAAGACGCCGAGGCTGTGCCCGCGCGGCCCCCAGCGGCGCGCGTACACGCCCGCGCCCACGACGGCGAGGAACGTGAGGTCCCGCGCCACGGGGTGGTCGTGC
>NZ_JBHYKH010001063.1:0-1071 GCF_042741275.1 Streptomyces sp. NPDC058964 | reverse complement strand
CCCGCAGTGGTCGGGCACCGGACCTTACGGCCCGGTCCGGCAGTGCGTCGCCTCCGGAGGCCGGACCCTGTCCGGTGGGTGGTTCGCGCCGTTGCGGCCTCCTACTAGCGACCCCTCCGCTGCGCTCCGGGGCTACGGGCTACGCCCTTGCGCACACCCCCGGCGGGCTCCTCCGGACCCCCGCCCGCCGGGGCTCGGTCCCGGAGCTGCTGCCCGGCACCTACCGAACGCCTCACCCGGCGACCGTGCGCACGCGCGCCCCTCGTGGGCTGGCCTTCCCTGGTGCGGGTGATCAACGGCGGGGGAATCGACCTCAGCCACAGAAAGGCAACCCCTGCGGCGGGGACGTCGATGACGGCGGTACGGAGGTACCTCAGCCACCCACCGGCAGCACAACGCTTCCTCCCTGCTTGTGGCCAGCCGAGGACGACGTGCGGTCGCCAGCGGCGACCAGGTGGCATCAGTCGGGACCCGCAAGCCCGCCAGGGCTGAGGACTCGCCGACCCCGGGCGTCACTACGGAGAGCAGAGGGCCGGCCTCCCTCGTAGGTGCCGTTCGGCGCGAACCCCGTGGGTGGTGCAGGGACGCAGGGAGCGGTACCGAGGCGTGCGCCGGTGGGACGCGAGGAGGGGCGCGCCTTTTGAACTAAGAAGGGGACCATACTCCTGACCTGCGGAAACGCTCGCGTAAGGGGCAAAAAAGTGCACCTTGTGGGGCAGATAAGTGCCCCTTAGAGCACGGCCGCCACACGACACGACACGCAACACGCCGCACTAAGGGGTCACGTTTCGGAGAGTCATGTGTAGTATCGCGGCCGTAACGTAGCTCACAGCGGAGCTAAGGGGCGGAAAACAGCCCCTTAGCGCGTAGCTCTCGGATCGGAGCCGAGCATGACAGGAACGGGTCGCAAGCCGCGTCGGCTGGCGGTCGTCGTCGACGAGACGTCCGGCGAGGTGTTCAAGCAGAGGCAGCGGGTGTCCCACGTCTTCGACGGCAAGGGATACACCCTGGAGGGCCACGGCGTCGAAGTGCCGAACTTCCGGCTCAACCTCAGCGGCACCGAGTGGGACA
>NZ_JBHYKH010001062.1:0-1071 GCF_042741275.1 Streptomyces sp. NPDC058964 | reverse complement strand
GCCCACGAGCGGTGGGCGTGGGTGCTGGCGGTCGCGGTGGCGGCGTGGGGGCTGTCGCTGCCGGAACCCCGAACGCGCCGGTGGCCGCGGCTGCCGATCACGTCTCCGTGCGAGTGAGGATGGCCGTGAGCACGGTTCGGCTCATGGCTTGGGGCGTGGGCCAGGTCGAGGCTGTCAACGATCCAGGTGGACAGGCCCTCCCACCAAGCGCCGGCCGGACGCGCCAGGTACAGGATCCGTACCGATGCGGCGCCGAACCCGCGGGGCGCTGTCCGGCTCTCGGGAAACGGCCGTCGTTCGGGGACTGTCGCTACGACGGTGCCTTTCCTTCGCTCTGCGTGGCTTGCAGGTCGGCGAGGAGCTCGGCCTGGTCGGCCAGTAGCCCGGACAGGATCGTTCGGGCCACCCGGAGCAGCTCGGCAACGTGCGGGCTGGCCAGCGAGTAGTACACGTTCAAGCCTTCTTTGCGGGTCCTGACCAGGTTCGCCCGCCGCAGCACGGCCAGCTGCTGCGAGAGATGGGCGGGCTCGATGCCCACCTCGGGAAGCATCTCCCCCACCGCATGCTCGCGCTCGCTCAGCAGCTCCAGGACACGGATGCGGGCCGGATGGCCCAGGGTTTTGAAGAACTCGGCCTTCAGCTGATACAGCGGCGTACTCACCGTGGCGTCGCCTCCCCGGCGCGGGAGAACGGTTCCTCCGGCCGGCCTTCGGCGCATCCCATCCATCCACCCGTCAACAGCATGCGGCCCATCCTCGCGTGCGGTCCCGCCCAGGCCGAATCCGCACTGAGCAGGAGAGCCATCCAACCCAGCATCGACAACCTCAGTAATTGCCAAGATTAGCAATTACTGCGGCTGTGTGGCCCGCCGTCTCAAGTGCCGGCCCACCGCCCCGGCCCCGGACGGCACCTGCCCGCGCTGCGGTAACGCCCGGTGCCGAAGCCGTCGGCGGTCAGGTCGGTGTGGACCGGGATCGGCGGCCGTCCCCGGTGCGGTGGTCGGGGCCGTGGTCGGGGGGGGAGGGGGGGGGAGGGGGGGGGGTCACGAGCGGGTGGCGGGTGGGGTGGGGA
>NZ_JBHYKH010001061.1:0-1074 GCF_042741275.1 Streptomyces sp. NPDC058964 | reverse complement strand
GAGGCCGTCCAGTGCGCGCACGACACCGTCGGTCTTCGTGGCCCAGGCGGGCACCGCGGTGTACTCCGTCAGGTCGTCGGCGGTCTTCTTCCCCGTCCACCCCACGCAGAAGACGAGGGCGACGACCAGCAGACCCCGCGCGACCCGCCGCGCCCGGTCCGCGCCGAGCAGGGCCGCGAGCAGCACGGGCGGCGCGAAGTACTCCGCGAACCGCTCGACGTTCGTGCCGACGGCGGAGGGTATGAGGTACGTCAGCACGGTCCCGACCGCGTACACGGCCCCGCTCCACCGGGCGACCCGCCAGACGCGCGGGGCCAGCGCCGTGACGGCGAGACCGAGCACGACCGGCGGCCATACGCGGCCGGCCGGCATCGGCTGCTCCCCGCTGAAGGGGAAGAACAGCGTGGTCAGCCCGACCACCGCGGCGGGCGGCACGAGGAGCACGAGGGCCCGCCCCCGGTCCCGTACCAGCAGGAACCCGGCGCCCACGACGGCCAGGAACAGCCCGGCCACCGGCGACGCCATGGTGGCCAGCGCCGCGTACCCGGCGGCGAGCGCCAGCCTCCGCTCCCGCACCAGGTGTACGCACGCGGCCAGCCCGAAGGCGACCCCGAGCGCGAAGGTCGTACGCCCCGAGGCGACGTTGCACCACAGGGCGAGGGAGGTGAGCAGGGCGACCCACAGCGGCCTGCGCACGCCGGTCCGCGTGATCAGCACCGCCGCCAGCCAGGAGGCGGCCAGCCCCGACAGGGCGGTGACCGTGCGCACGCCGAGCGCGGCCATCAGGTACGGCGAGATGACGCTGTAGTTGGCGGTGTGCACCCCGCCGTACCAGAAGAACCCGTACGCCGAGGCGCCGTGCCGCGAGACGAAGTCGGCCCACGCCACCTGCGCCGCCAGGTCGCCCCCGCCGGTGGCGAGAAACACCCACCACACCGCGTACAGCGGGATGGTGGGCAGGGTGGCGAGCAGGGCCACGCGATGCCGGCACCCGAAGGCACGCAGGGCGTCGCTGGGGCGTCTCTCCCGGCGCCGTTCGGGTCGAGAGAGGGGGAGTATGGCAGGGACCACGGT
>NZ_JBHYKH010001060.1:0-1075 GCF_042741275.1 Streptomyces sp. NPDC058964 | reverse complement strand
CCGGCCGGTCGGCGACCAGCTTCCGGTTGCGGGGGGGGGGGCGGGCGCCGGCGGCGGCCCCCCACTCGTATGTCCAGTCGTCCAACTGTCCAGCCACGTCCGGTTGTCCAGCCCCGAACCGACCGAGAGGGACCCACATGTTCCTGGCCCCCAGCCGCAAGGGAGTCGTCCCCTTCCGCGGCCACCACACCTGGTACCGCGTCACCGGCGACCTGCACAGCGGCCGCACCCCCCTCGTCGTCGCGCACGGCGGCCCCGGCTCCGTCCACGACTACCTGCTGAGCCTGACCGCCCTCGCCTCCGACGGACGCCCGGTCGTCCACTACGACCAGCTCGGCAACGGTCAGTCCACCCGACTGCCCGACAAGGGAGCCGACTTCTGGACCGTGGACCTCTTCCTCGACGAACTCGACGCGCTGCTGGCCCACTTGGACATCGGCGACGACTACCTCCTGTTCGGCCAGTCCTGGGGCGGCATGCTCGGCGCTGAGCACGCCGTACGGCGCCCGGCCGGGCTGCGCGGCCTAGTGATCGCCAACTCGCCCGCCTCCATGCCGCTGTGGCGCGCCGAGTGCGAGCGACTCAAGGACGAGCTGCCGGCCGACGTCCGCGACACCCTCCGCCGGCACGAGGCCACCGGCGACTACGCCCACCCCGACTACCAGCGGGCCGTCCTCGCCTTCTACGAACGTCACCTGTGCCGGGCCCGACCGCTGCCGCCCGAGGTCGCGACGACCCTGCTGGCCCTGCAGAGCGACCCCACCGTCTACGGCACCATGAACGGCCCCGCCGACTTCCACGTCATCGGCACCCTGAAGGACTGGACCGTCGTCGACCGCCTCGGCGCGATCGACGTACCCACCCTGGTCATCACCGGCGCCCACGACGAGGCCACCGAGGCGACGATCCGCCCCTTCCTGGACCACATCCCGCGGGCCCGCTGGGAACTCTTCGAGAACTCCAGCCACATGCCCCACGTGGAGGAACCGGAACGCTTCGAGCAGGTCATGCGGGAGTGGCTCGCGGAGGTGGGCTGACCGCACACGGAAGAGGGGGCCGGGCAGCTGCCCGGCCC
>NZ_JBHYKH010001059.1:0-1078 GCF_042741275.1 Streptomyces sp. NPDC058964 | reverse complement strand
CCTGCAACGGCTGCGGGGGCGGCGCCTCGGCGGCGTCTGTCGTGGTCATCGTCACCAGCTTCCCAACCGACCATTCGTTCGGTACCAGTGTGACGTCTTTCCGTGCGCCGGGCAAGACCCCGGAGCCCTGCCGGTCACACTCTTGACAGGGCGACCCGACGACTGGATTACTGGGCCGGGCCACGCGCGAACCGAATGGTCGGTCGGGAGACTCGGGAGACAAGGTGGTGGGTCAGGTGTCGCAGGCCACGGAGCAGACGCCCACGGAGGTGATGTTCTCCGCGGACGAGGCGTCCCGGCGGCTGGGCATCGAGCTGATCGAGCACGGCGAGGGCACCGCGTCCCTCCGCATGACCGTGACCCCGTCGATGGTGAACGGGCACCGGATCGCCCACGGCGGCTATCTGTTCCTGCTCGCCGACACGGCCTTCGCCTGCGCCTGCAACAGCCACGGTCCCGTGACCGTCGCCGCGGGTGCCGACATCGTCTTCGTGGCGCCCGCCCGCGAGGGAGACGTGCTCGTGGCGAGGGCCGAGGAACGCGCCCGGTTCGGCCGCAGCGGCGTCTACGACGTGACCGTGCGGCGCGGCGAAGAGGTGATCGCCGAGTTCCGCGGACGCAGCCGCAGCGTGCGGGACACCACCGCGCGCAGGACGCAGGGCACGACGACGAGGGAGTCGCGATGAGCAGCGAGCCGACGACCGGGACGGCCCCGGCACCGCGCCGGGGCGAGCCCCTCCCCCACGACCTCCTGGACGACGCCGAGCGGCTGTCCCGGGAGCAGCTCGCCGAGCTCCAGCTCGACCGGCTGCGCGCTACCCTGCGGCACGCCTACGACAACGTCGAGCTGTACCGCAAGAAGTTCGACGCCGCCGGGGTCACGCCCGACGACTGCCGCGGCCTGGCGGACCTCTCCCGGTTCCCCTTCACCACCAAGGCCGACCTGCGGGACACCTATCCCTTCGGCATGTTCGCCGTCCCGATGTCCGAGGTACGGCGCGTGCACGCCTCCAGCGGCACCACCGGCCGGGCCACCGTCGTCGGTTACACGGACGACGACCTGTCCATGTGGGCGGAC
>NZ_JBHYKH010001058.1:0-1082 GCF_042741275.1 Streptomyces sp. NPDC058964 | reverse complement strand
CATCAGAAACAAACCTGAAGAACCATATCGCAAATGCTAAACCTCACGTCTCGGATTCTGAACGTTTGAAATGGAATCAAGCTGCTACGGATGCGACACAGCTGCAAAAGGATTTACAGACAACGAATCTATCGCTTCAGGATGTTATCGGGGTTCAAAACTTCTCACAGAAATATGCATTAACGGATGCTGAAGGAATGCGGAAACGGTTGGCTTCAGCTGACAGCATATTCACCGCACCACCCGGTTTTTATTATGGGACAGGATGGAATCAACTACCGTTACCGGGTGACGCTTCTTGGTACTATCTCGACATTCTACCAGCGCCAAACGGTCTGCGGAAATTGGTTCTGACACGTTCCTATGATAATACGTCATGGATTGGTGTTATACACACTGACAATGTATTCAGGGGTTGGCGACAGCTGTTTACACAAAATGATTTTATGGCGCTCACATGGTATAACCTTCCGTTATTGAATGGAGCAAAGGCGTCAGGAAGAACACCGCAGTATACCCGCTGGGGAAACATCCTCATGCTAAAAGGTGACGTGGCGTGTGACCTCGGCGTTGACTTTGCACAATTGCCCGCGTCATATTCACCGTCAGACAAAAAGGCGGTCATGGCAACAGCATACGGAACGACAGGCTTCACAAAATTTTATATCAACACTGACGGTAAACTGGCGTTTGTCGGCTTTTCAGGAAACAATCAGTCCGCCGTGTCCAGTTGGTCATTAGACGCGGCAGTGCCTTACTAGGAGGGTTGGAGCAATGGAAATGATACAAGTATTCGTATATGATTCGGATTTCATCTTCGACTATCCTGAAATTGTTCCGGCTGATTCCGTACCGGATAATGCGACAACCGTACAGCCGCCGGGATATTGGCGGGCGCAATTTCAGAAGGATAGAAAACTATGGATTGAATCCGCTTCAGACGAACAAATAAATGAAATGAGACAACAAATGAGGGAGAGTGTAAAAGAATGAGTTTCATTGAGAATGTTGCAAGTGAAGCACAAAAATTATACGGTGTAAGTCGAGTTTTACCTTGAGTTTTCAATTGTATATCTATTTTT
>NZ_JBHYKH010001057.1:0-1083 GCF_042741275.1 Streptomyces sp. NPDC058964 | reverse complement strand
GCTCCTGGACCTTGCCCATCCCCCCTCGGCCCGGCACCGGTCGCCCGCGCGGCGGCTCTACTGGTCCCGCTGGCGCCGACGCCACCAGGCCATCGCCCGCTGCTGCCACTATCAGCGCCGCACGCGCCCCGATCGAGTGAGTCACGAACCACCACCAACCTGATGTAGCGTCAGCCAACTAGACTCCGAAAGGGCCCCGTGACCAGGGCATATGGAGAAGTGCAGCTGGAGTACTAAAGCGCAAGCACCCGTTCTGACCGGAGTCATGTCGCCGGACCATCGTCGTCGGCATCCTCCTCTCGGGGGTCGACGTTGGCGGGCTCGGGGTCCCGCATCAGCTCGAAGCGACGCCGCTGAGCCAGCTCGTGCTGGGCGGCCCTGCGCTGCTTCTCTTCCGTCCGGGAGGAGAGCGACGGAAGCGGATCGGAGCGGATGTAGGCCGACAAGAGGTCGGTCAGCTCGTCCGTCAGCTCCGCAAGCCAACTCACCGCGAAGAAGTGTCGGACACCGGCGGCCCGGAACCGGCGCATGACGATGAGGAGGGACTTCACACGGTCTCGGAGTTCCCGGTTCGGGATTCGGGCCACAGCCCTCTCGACGTTCTCCATGTGGCCAAACACGGTGTCCAGGTACGACGCCCGCTCGTCCGTGGGCATCGTGGCGACGTCACTCCCGACTGAACTTAGGAACTCCCCGAGCGTGATCAGTTCGTTCAGGGCCTTGTCCGCCGCTTCCTGGCCGATCTCGGCGAGACGGGCCTCCCTGGCCAGCTTTCTCTGGTGGGACAGAGTGAGCCACACGCCCCCGAAGGACGCCGCACCACCCACGAGGGCACCGCCGAAACCGATCAGACCGGAGAGCACTTCAGGTTGCATGACGATCATCATGCCGACTGGACCAACTCCATTGGGCCGATCCCAACAGCGAGTCGGCCGTGGCCGTCAGCTCCTGACGCTGCGAAGGCGGCGGCGTGGCCTGCGTAGGCGACTCCGCCAGCGGTCCGGCCGGGAGCGCGTGCTGTCCGGCCGAAAGCGAAGAGGCGGGAAGTGATTCAGCGGGACGGCGGCGACGTAGACCGTGGGG
>NZ_JBHYKH010001056.1:0-1084 GCF_042741275.1 Streptomyces sp. NPDC058964 | reverse complement strand
GCACCGCCTCCTCGTGCCGGCCGTGGCTCTCCAGGTCGACGACGACGGGTGCGGCCGGGTGCTCGGAGCGGCCGTGCCGCCACTGGGCGACGGCCAGGGCGAAGGTGCTCAGGAGCACGTCGTTGATGGTCGCGCGGCAGACACCGGGGACCCAGGTGAGCAGGGCCTCGGTGGTGTCCGCGTCGAGTTCGGCGGTGATCTCGCCCGCGGTCGCGTGGGTGTCCCGCGCGGGGTCCACGCGCAGGGCGCGCGGGGTGTCGCCGAGTACCGAACGCCAGTGTTCCAGCTCCTCCTCGGTCCGCGGCTGCCCGGCGAGGTCGGTGAGGGCCAGCGCCCACCGGCGCCATGGTGTGCCCACGGGCGCGAGGGTGTCGCCGGCGTAGGCAGCCGCCAGGTCCGGGATGAGGATGCGCCAGGTGACGCCGTCCATGACCAGGTGGTTGGCGACCAGGACGAGCAGACCGTCCTGGGCGGTGCCCCGGTCGAGCCAGACCGCCTGGAGCATGCGGCCGTCCGCCGGAGCCAGACGGGCCCGGGCCGCCCGCGCCTGCTCGGTGACCGCCGAGCGCACGGCGGACTCGTCGAGGCCTACGGCGTCGAAGCGGACCAGGCAGTCGGCCGGTGTCACGGAGCCCGGCTCCGGAACCTCGATGGTCCAGTCGTCGGCCACCCGCATGCGCAGCGCGTCGTGACGGTCCAGCACGGCCCGCAGGGCGGTGCCGAGCCGGTCGAAGTCGAGAGCCGCGGGCACGCGCAGGACCAGTGACTGGTTGAACTCCGCCATGTCGGAGCCGAGGTCCGCGAACCAGCCCATCATCGGGGTGCGGGGCGTCGGGCCGTACGCGGGGACGTCCGTGTCCGGTGCGGAGTGGTCCGGGCCGGTCCCTTCGGCGGCCGACCGGGCCAGCAGCGCGGGCGTCTGGTGCTCGAAGACGTCCCGCACGGACAGGACCAGGCCCGCCGCTCGGGCGCGGCCGACGAGCTGGATGGAGAGGATGCTGTCGCCGCCGAGGTCGAAGAAGCCGTCGTCGACGCCGACGGACTCCAGGCCCAGCGCCTCCGCGAACAGCGCGCACAGCAGCTC
>NZ_JBHYKH010001055.1:0-1084 GCF_042741275.1 Streptomyces sp. NPDC058964 | reverse complement strand
GTACTCCGCGAAGCCCTCGATCCACCAGACGGTCGGGGTCGCGACGTTGGCGGCGAAGTCGCCGTACATGTCGAACCGGCCGTCGAGGTAGTGGGTGTACTCGTGGTTGAGGTTCCAGATCTGGAAGTCCGGGCGCAGCCACTCTGCCTCGTAGGCGATGAAGCGGGCCTGGTTGCCGGCGGCCGCCGGATCGCCTTCGAGGTACATGCCGCCGTTGTTGGTGTCGATGCCGTACATGGCGCCGGCGTAGGTCTGGTAGTCGGTGCTGGAGTCGAAGACCACGACCTCGATGGTGTCGTTGCGGTCGCCCGCGACGGGACCGTCGTCCTTGACGGCCTCGTGGAAGTGGGCGTCCTGTTCGCGCAGGCCGGTGCAGCTCGCGGACAGCTCGCCCGAGGTCATCTGCTGCGCCCTGATGGTGATGGCCGGGCCGCAGACGTGCGTGACCGGGAGTACGGCCCGCGCCAGTCGCGTCCGGAGGTCGCAGGTGCCGTAGGAGGAGCAGTTGGCCTTGTCGTAGTAGTCCGTCATCTCGGCGACGCCGACCCACAGCGGCGCCGTGGCGCCCGTGATCGAGCTCGCGTCGAGCAGGCCGGACACCAGGGGGCGGACCTCGGCGCGCAGCGCGGAGTGCTGCAGGAACCTGCCGAGCTCGCGTCCGGCGTTCGACGTGAGGTAGGACTGGCCGGTCCCGAGCAGCGCGAGGTGGTCGGAGGCGAAGCGGTACAGCGAGTCGACCAGACCGGGGTCCGCCCGCACGGCCGTCACGAACTCGGGCACCTGGTGGCCGCGGAACGTCACCGTGTAGACGTTGTTGACCGCGTTGAGCATCCACCAGGACGCGTTCCACGACGCGTCGTAGTCCGCCAGCAGCCGCCGCAGCACGTGGATGTAGCGGGCGTTCTCCTCGGCGCTGTCGATGAGGGTGACGGCCTCGGCGAGGGTCTCACCGTTGGCGTCGGTGACGTCCCGGGAGCGGGGACTGGCGAAGAAGGCGTCCAGGCCCGAGCGGATCGCGGTCCGCAGCGTGCCGCCGTACGCGCCCACGGCGTGTGGGTTGTGGTACTGGACGTAGTAGCCGGCC
>NZ_JBHYKH010001054.1:618-1086 GCF_042741275.1 Streptomyces sp. NPDC058964 | reverse complement strand
GTGTCCTGGGACGCCTGGTCGTCCCAGGAGGACAGCGCATCGGTTTCCTCTGGACGATCGTCGTCGGCATCGTCGCCGCCCTGCTGGGCTCGGCGATCGCCGCCGCGTTCGGGGTGGCCGACACCAAGGGACCCGACTGGATCGAGTGGTTCGTCCAGATCGGCCTCGCGGCGGTGGGCGTGGCCGCACTGGACCGCGCGCAGGCCCACCGCTGACGCGGCGTGCGGACAGCGGCGGCCGGCCCCAAGGGACGGTCGCGGTATGCCGCGCCGTCTCGTGGGGCGGGCCTTCGCCGCCGGCACGGCCGACCGGATGCCGCTCCCGGACGTCGTGCGTGCCGCTTCCGGGGGGGGGGGCCCCCCCCAGGGCGCCGGGGGGGGCGCCCGCCCCCCGGCCGGCCCGGGCCGGGGCCGCGCCCGCCCGGACCGCCAGGCCCCCCCCGCCCGCGCCGGGGGCCGGGCCCCCCAC
>NZ_JBHYKH010001054.1:0-608 GCF_042741275.1 Streptomyces sp. NPDC058964 | reverse complement strand
CCACGAACTGCTCGCCGGGCCGGCCGCACTCACCGAGGAAGGCCGGATCCGGGCCGTCGCCGTCAGGATCCTCGTGCACGACGACGCGAGGACGCTGCACCTGGCACGCCTGCGCGCGACGATCCGCTGCGCGCTCGGGCAACTGACGGCCGACTCTGCTCCGGACCCCGTATGCGCCGACGTGATCCGAGGAGCCCGGCGCTCACCTCCGCGAGGCGGCGGTCCGGACCTCGTGGACGTAGGGCGTCGTCGTGCTCAGTGAATGGAAGCCGAGGCGCTCCAGGATGGGGCGGCTGCGGGCCACCGCGTCGACCTGGAGGTAGCGGTAGCCGAGGGACGCGGCGGCGCGGGCGCGCTGGGCCACCAGGGCCCGGTAGATGCCCCGGCCGCGCCACTCTTCGACCGTGCCGCCGCCCCACAGGCCCGCGAACCGTGTGCCGGGCACCGGCTCCAACCGGGCCGCGCTGACCGGCTCGTCGCCGGCGAGCGCCACCACGGCGACGATCGTGCCCGGGTCGGCGGCGAGCCGGGCCAGCAGCCGGTGGCGGAGCCGGGTCCCGTCCGTGCGGAAGGCCTTCTCGTGCTCGTCCACCACCAGGTCGACACCG
>NZ_JBHYKH010001053.1:0-1088 GCF_042741275.1 Streptomyces sp. NPDC058964 | reverse complement strand
CCGGTGGTTCACCCGCCGTCGCTTCGGGGCGGGTGGCGTACGTGCTGGGTCTTGAGGGTCCGGCGCTGACGGTGGACACGGCGTGTTCCTCGTCGTTGGTGGCGTTGCACCTGGCGGCGCGTTCGGTGCGGGACGGTGAGGCGTCGCTGGCGGTGGCCGGCGGGGTGTCGGTGATGGCGGGTCCCGAGGTGTTCACCGAGTTCGCGAGGCAGGGCGCGCTCGCCGCCGACGGGCGCTGCAAGGCCTATTCCGAGCAGGCGGACGGCTTCGGCATGGGCGAGGGTGTGGGTCTGGTGGTGCTTGAGCGGTTGTCGCAGGCGCGGCGCAACGGGCGTCGGGTGCTTGCGGTGGTGCGGGGGAGTGCGGTGAACCAGGACGGGGCCAGCAATGGTCTGTCCGCTCCCAGTGGCCCGGCGCAGCAGCGTGTGATCGGTGGAGCGCTCGCCGCTTCTGGTCTGGTGCCGGATGAGGTGGATGTGGTGGAGGGGCATGGGACGGGGACGGTGCTGGGGGATCCGATCGAGGCGCAGGCGTTGCTGGCGACGTATGGGCGGGGTCGTGATCCGCAGCGTCCTTTGTGGTTGGGGTCGTTGAAGTCGAACATCGGGCATGCGCAGGCGGCTGCGGGTGTGGCCGGTGTGATCAAGATGGTGCTGGCGTTGCGGTACGGGGTGCTTCCGGCGTCGTTGCATGTGCGGGAGCCGTCGTCGCATGTGGAGTGGTCGTCGGGTGCGGTGGAGGTGTTGCGTGAGGCGCGTGCGTGGCCGCGGGTGGAGGGTCGTCGGCGGCGTGCGGGTGTGTCGGCGTTCGGGGTGAGCGGGACGAACGCGCATGTGATCGTGGAGGAGCCGCCCGAGGTGCCGGTTGGTGAAGGGGCGGGTTCTGTGGGTGTGCTGGAGGCGGCGGGTGTGGTGCCGCTGGTGCTGTCCGCCCGGACGGACACCGCCCTGGCCGCCCAGGCACGCCGACTGGCCGAGCATGTGACGCTCCGGCAGGCGGATCTCGCGGATGTGGCCCGCGCGCTCACCGCGTCACGGCAGACCTTCGACCGGCGGGCCGTGGCCCTCGTACGTGACATGGAGGACGCG
>NZ_JBHYKH010001052.1:0-1092 GCF_042741275.1 Streptomyces sp. NPDC058964 | reverse complement strand
GTCAGCGTGACCGCAAGACCCGGCCCCGGGGGGGCCGGGCCCGCCCCCCGCAGCTGGTCGGCACGGACCGCGTGCCGGACGTGGTACGTGCCGAGGTCCAGGGCGTCCACCAGGCCGAGGGCCTTTCCCGGGCCCTCCGTCTCGGCCACCGCGACGGCCCGGTTCAGGGCCACGACCGGGCTCGGGGCGATGGCCATGAGCTGGTCGTACAGGCGCAGGATCTGCCCCCAGTCGGTGGCCTCGGCCGTCGGCGCGTCGCTGTGCACGGCGTTGATCGCGGCCTGGATCTGATAGGGCCCCGGCCGGTTCCGGCGCAGGCAGCGGCGTACCAGGTCCTGCCCCTCGGCGATCAGACCACGGTCCCACCGGCCACGGTCCTGCTCGGGCAGCGGCACCAGCGCGCCCTCCCCGTCCCGGCGGGCGGGGCGGCGCGCCTCGGCGAGCAGCATCAGCGCGAGCAGCCCGGTGGCCTCGGGCTCGTCCGGCATGAGGTCGGCGAGCAGCCGGCCGAGGCGTACGGCTTCGGCGCACAGGCCCGGATCACCCGTGTAGCCCTCGTTGAAGATCAGGTAGACGACGGCCAGGACACCGTTGAGCCGGTCGGGCAGGTCGGCGTCGCGGGGCACGCGGTACGGGATGCCCGCGTCGCGGATCTTGGCCTTCGCCCGGACGATCCGCTGGGCCAGGGTGGCCTCGGGCACCAGGAAGGCGCGGGCGATCTGCGCGGTGCCGAGCCCGCCGAGCAGGCGCAGTGTGAGCGCGACACGTGCCTGCAGGGCGAGGGCGGGATGGCAGCAGGTGAAGATCAGGCGGAGCCGGTCGTCGCGCACGGGGCCCTCCTCGGCCGGTGCGTCGGGCGCGTACAGCCGGGCCGACTCGGCCTGCCGGGCGTCCCGGGAGGACTCGCGGCGCAGCCGGTCGATGGCGCGGTTGCGCGCGGTGGTGATGATCCAGCCGGCCGGGCTGGGCGGCACCCCTGTCTCCGGCCACTTCCGAAGGGCCGTGGTGAAGGCGTCCTGGACCGGGGGCGCGGGGCGGGGGGTTTGGCCCCCCGGGCCGGGGGGGGGCGGGAGCCCCCGCGCGCGCACGGCG
>NZ_JBHYKH010001051.1:0-1096 GCF_042741275.1 Streptomyces sp. NPDC058964 | reverse complement strand
CGCCTACGACGTCGTGTGCCACGAGCACCTGGAGTACTACGGCTTCCAGCAGATCGAGTGGATGGCCCGGAAGGTGGGCTTCACCATCCTGAAGGCCGAGGTCACCGACGTCTACGGCGGCAGCCTCTACGTCACTCTCGCCAAGAACCCCGGCCGCCACCCGCGCGACGAGGGCTCCCTGGACGCGCTGCGCGCACGCGAGGCCGCCGCGGGCCTCGACACCATGGCCCCCTACGAGGCTTTCGCCCGCAGGGTGCACCAGCAGCGCGCCGATCTGCGGGGGTTCCTCGACGACTCCCGCGCGGCCGGTCTGGTCACCTTCGGGTATGGCGCGTCGACCAAGGGCAACGTGACCCTGCAGTACTGCGGCATCGGCCCCCAGGACCTGCCCTGCATCGGCGAGGTCAGCGAGGAGAAGGCCGGCCGCTTCACCCCCGGCAGCAAGATCCCCATCGTCTCCGAGGAGGAGGCCAGGTCCCGGCGCCCCGACCAGCTCCTCGTGCTGCCCTGGATCCACCGTGCCGGCTTCGTCGAGCGCGAGCAGGCGTACCTGAAGAGCGGCGGCGCGCTCGTCTTCCCCATGCCGACGCTCACCACCGTGACCGCCTGACCGGGCGCCGGACACACCTCCTAGGAAAGGGCCCCCGTGTCGACCGACACCTCGACCGCCGTCCCCAGTCTGGACAGCGACCTCTTCCATATCGACCAGTACGAGACCTACGCCGCGCTGCGCGAGCAGGGACCGGTGAGCAAGGTCAGCTTCGTCGGCCGGGAAGCATACCTGATCACCCGTCACGCCGAGGCCAAGGCCGCCCTGGGCGACCTGCGGCTGAGCAACGACCAGAAGAAGCAGCCGCCCGAGGCGGAACTGCCGACCTACCACGGCATACCCGAGGACGTCCGGCCCTACTTCGCCAACAACATGGGCAGCAACGACCCGCCGGCCCACACCCGCCTGCGGGGGCTCGTCGCCCGGGAGTTCACCGCACGCCGCGTGGAGTCGATGCGCACCCGGATCGAGGAGCTCGCCGAGCAGCTGCTCGACGGCCTCGCCGGCCAGGACGAGGCCGACCTCGTCGAGCGCTTCGCCTACCCG
>NZ_JBHYKH010001050.1:0-1100 GCF_042741275.1 Streptomyces sp. NPDC058964 | reverse complement strand
GGGGGGGGGCGGGGGGGGCGGCGGGGCCCCGGCCCCGCCCCCCCCCGCCGCGGCGAGAAGGCCGCGTTCGTCTTCGAACCGGGCCGCACCCACGCCTGCGACATCCACCGCGAAGAGGGCTTGCTGCACGCCGGGCACAGTGACACGCGCGATGCCCTGCTCCAGCAGATCTCCACGAGTTGGCACGTGGTCGAGGCGCAGTGCCTCCTGCAGTACCGGGGCTACTCACCGGGCGTGGTCGACGGCGCTTACGGAGCGGAGACGGAGAAGGCGGTCAAGCGTTTCCAGCAGGCGGCCGGTCTCGTCACGGACGGGCACATGGGCCCCCACACCTGGGAAGCCCTGCGCCGGTGACGCGGCGGAGCGGACCGGAACACAGTCTCCTCGTCCTCGCACGGGAGTTGGCCGCGCTGCGCGCGCGGACGGGGCTGAGCCTGGACGCCCTCGCCCGGCGCACCACGGCGAGCAGGTCCTCCTGGCACCGATACCTCAACGGAACCCTGCTGCCTCCGCGTGCGCTGGTCCAGGAACTGTGCGCGCTGGCGGACAAGCCCGCCACCCGGCTGCTGGCCCTGTGGGACCTCGCGGCCGAGTCCGGAAGTCCCCGCCCGACAGCGCCCCCCGCGCCGTCCGAGCCCGGTCCGCAGGAGCCCTCGGCCTCCCGGGAAGGCGTCCGCTCACGGTTCCGCCGCCCCCTGCTGACGACCGCACTGGCCGGCGGCCTGGCACTGGCGGCCGTACTCACGGCGGTCAGCCTCCCGCGCGACTCCGGCTCCGCTCCCCGGCCCGAGCCCTTGCGCCCCGGCTGCACGGGGGCGGAGTGCACCGGTCGTTCCTCCCAGCCCCAGGCGTGTGCCATCGCGGGCTCCGGCACCCGCACGGTCGCCGAACGGCGCCCTGAACGGGGACCGTCCATGGACATCCGGTACAGCCCTTTCTGCGAGGCGAGTTGGGCGCGGATCTGGTTCGGACGCGTCGGCGACCGCGTCGAGATCAGCGCCCCGGGCCAGGGCACGCGCTGGACCGAGATCAAGGACAGATTCGACGCCGAGGGCTACCTCTCGACCCCCATGGTCGGCGGTGGCCCCGAGGGCCTGAAG
>NZ_JBHYKH010001049.1:0-1100 GCF_042741275.1 Streptomyces sp. NPDC058964 | reverse complement strand
GAGTTTCTGACATGGGGCGTGTCGTGGGGCCTGTGTAGCAGTCCGTCCGGGCCGAAGTAGAAGACCTGCTCGCGACAGTGGGTCGCGATGTGGTCCGGGAAGGTGACCTGCAGGCGCCGCCAGACTTCTCCCTCCTCGGTCACCGGAGACAGCACTAAAGCCTCGAACCCGTCCCAGCGGAAGGTGAACGGGGACGTCAGATACGTCCACATGGCATACCCGGCGAAGTAGGCGACGTGCAGATCGTCCCAGGGCGCGGTCACGTCGCTCGGGAACGAGGCGCGAGGGTTGAACCGCTCGGCCTTCACCTCGCCGCTGACGGTCTCGATGGCCACCCGCTCGGCGGTGAGGGAGGTCCGCAGGTTGTTGGTGAAGGGATAGTGGCTGGCGTGCTGCCGGTGCAGGTCGACCCGCACAGCTGCATGACTCAGAATGCCCTCCCGTCCCTTCAGCCGCCACAGCGACCCGCCGAGGCGGAAGTCCACCGTGGCCGAGCTGTACGAGTTGTAGCGGTCCAGGCCACCGTGTGCCTCGATGGCGGTGGTGATCAGATCACTCATGGGAGTACTCCTTCCGACCCACCAATAAAGCGGGGATGCGATGGGGGTAGGTGTGTGGCGCCGGTGCGTAGGCGGGCGCCCGGTGGATGGATGTGGCGAGGCGGTGTACTACCCGTACAGAGGGCGACGGCGTGATGTGCGGTCAGCAGGACTGTGTCACCCTCCGAGGTCCTCACCGACACGCGTTTGGGCCCATCCAGTCGTCCATGACCGCGAAGAAGGTCGACGGACACCGCCCGAAGCCACTCGACCTGGTTGACGTCGTCCCGGTGCGACGCCATATCGTCGCGGTGGGCGAGCACGGCGGCGACGTCCAGGGGACCGTCTGCCGCATCACCCAGCCCCGGGACACGCCGCGCATCTGCGCGAGCCGGCACCGGCCTCAGCAGGGCCTTGCTCAGCTCGCAGGCCCAGTACGAGCACTCGCCGCCGATCGGTTGGCCTTCCACGCTCACCGTGGTGATCCCCGCAGCGTGGGCCCGATAGGCGACACACTCGCCCACCCGACCCGCGCCGATTACGATCACGCCCTATGTGCGG
>NZ_JBHYKH010001048.1:0-1104 GCF_042741275.1 Streptomyces sp. NPDC058964 | reverse complement strand
GGCTGCACGAGCTGTGGGTGCAGGTCAACAGCGCCACCGAGGACCTGACGACCGCCTTCGGGCGCTCCCCGACCACCGCCGAGATCGCCGAGCGGCTGCGCATCACCGAGGAGGAGGTGCTGTCCTGCATCGAGGCGGGACGGTCGTACCACGCCACCTCGCTGGAGGCCGCACAGGAGGGCGACGGGCTGCCCGGTCTGCTCGACCGGCTCGGTTACGAGGACCCCGCCCTCGACGGGGTCGAACACCGCGACCTGGTGCGGCACCTGCTGGTCCAGCTCCCGGAGCGGGAGCAGCGGATCCTGCTGCTGCGCTACTACAGCAATCTGACGCAGTCGCAGATCAGCGCGGAACTCGGCGTCTCGCAGATGCACGTCTCCCGGCTACTGGCGCGCAGTTTCCAGCGGTTGAGGTCCGCCAACCGCATCGAGGCGTAGTCTCGCGACAGCGCGGGAAGCATTCGAAGGCGCGAGCGAACGGTCACCGGGGCGAGCGAATCGCTCACCAGGGCCGTTGCGGGCGGATTCGGGCCGAAAGCCCGTCAGACCCCCTGTTTCCAGGGGGAATTCGCGTCTCTGATGTCGACAGGTCACTACAGCGCGTTGCCGACATGTGACATTCTGCCGGAGACGCGTTTGCCGGAGCTCCGGCTCCGGTATTCAGGTGAAGGCTGCGTTCCCGTCCCGGGAGCGTGCGCCGTGACCGTCCCGCGACCCAAAGGGGGTGGCATGTCCGCAGACCAGGGCAGCTCGAAGGTGCTCGCGCTCGCGGAGAGCGAGACCGCGCCCGACACGCTCGAGGCGCTCGGCCCCGTCGGCTCCATCGACTCCGTCGGTTCCCTCGACGATGGTCAGGCCGTCGAAGCCGTACCGACCCTCGACGCCGTGCCGGCCCAGGCCCTCGCGGCCCCGGAGGCCATCGACACCCGCACCCTGTCCCGCTCCCTGTTCCTGCGGCTCGCCGCCCTCGACGCGGACAGCCCCGAACGTGCCTACGTCCGGGACACCCTGATCGAGCTCAACCTCCCGCTGGTGCGCTACGCGGCCGCACTCGTCCGCGAGCGCCACTAGACGATGGCGGCCATCGTCCACGGTATCTTATACA
>NZ_JBHYKH010001047.1:0-1105 GCF_042741275.1 Streptomyces sp. NPDC058964 | reverse complement strand
GTCGATGAGGCCGAGCACGTCACCGGCCTGGCAGATGCCGGCGGTGGTCCAGGCCTGACGTTCGGCGACGACGACCTCGGCGTACCGGGTGGCGCCCGCCGCCGAGGTCATCGCCACCACGTCCTCGTCGAAGCGCCGCCCGGGTTCGTGCACGGCCAGCGCGGCGATGCCCTGGACCGCGGAGCGGGTCGGGATCAGGGCGACGCGGACGCCCTCGGCCCGGGCCTGTTCGGCCGCCGCGGCCGCCGTGTGCCGCAGCTCCGCGTCGTTGGGCAGCAGCACCACCTCGCGCGCGTGGGCACGCCGCACGGCCTCGGCGAGCTCCCCGCTGGCGGGCGGCTCCCCGGGGCGGGCGAGCACGGTGGTCGCGCCGGCCTCGGTGTACAGCCCGGCCAGGCCCTCGCCGGGCACGACGGCCACCACGGCCCGCTGGACACGTTCACGGGGCGGCCGCTCACCGCCGGTGTGCACGTCGCCGAGCCCGAAGTGGGTGATCCGGATCCGGTACGGCCGTCCGGCCTCGACGCCCGCCTCCACGGCGGCGCCCGCGTCGTCGACGTGCACATGGACGTTCCACAGCCCGTCCCCGCCGACCACGACGAGGGAGTCGCCCAGGGTGTCGAGCCGCGTCCGCAGCCGGTCCACGGCGGTGTCGTCGGCCTCCAGGAGATAGATCACCTCGTAGGCGGGCCCGCCCGCGCCGTTCCGGTCGGCGCAGCCCCCCTCGGTGGCGGCGGGCTCCACGCGCCCGTGGGCCACGGTGCCGGTCTGCGGGTGCCCGGCGTACGGATGCACGGCCCCCTGAACTGTCTGCACCGCCGCCGGCGCCTCACCCGTGAGCGTCTCCACCAGCGCCGCCAGCACGGCCACCAGGCCCCGCCCCCCTGCGTCGACCACTCCGGCCCGCTCCAGGACGGCCAGTTGCCCGGGGGTCGCCGCCAGAGCCGTAAGCGCCCCTTGGTAGGCCGCCCGCGCGACCGTCCCGTAGTCCCCTTCGGCGCGCGCGCGGGGGCCGCCGGCGGGGCGCCGGCGCGCGCCCGCAGCGGACTCCCCCCCCGGGGGGGGGCGCCCCCGCGGGGGGGGGGGCCCCCCGGGCGCGCGCCGC
>NZ_JBHYKH010001046.1:0-1107 GCF_042741275.1 Streptomyces sp. NPDC058964 | reverse complement strand
CGCGGGGGGGTTGGGGGTGGGGCGCGCGCCCGCCCGCCCCGCGGCGGGGGGGCGCCACGGCTCGGTCGCGAGAGGACCTGACCGGACGCCTCCACCATAACGAACATGTTCGTTCCGAACAAGTTCGTGATTTGCCTCGGCTCGTGAGGCCACGGGACGTGCGCTCACGACGAAGCTGCCCGGGCTGTGGGCGAGGTGGCTTCAGCCCTTCGCGCCAGGGACGGGTGTGTGCGTGATGCCGTTGACCAGAACGTCGAACCCCCAGCCCATGCGGTCGCCGGGCGAGCCGCTCACCAGGGCGGGCATGTGCGCCTTGATCGCCGGATGGATGGTCTCGTCCACGGAACGCAGAGCCCGGGCGGTGGCCTTCCAGTCGTCATCCGCCATCGGGTCGTGCTCCTGCGTCGAATGCTCGGCGGCCGTGGCCGTGGCGTCCTGGAGCAGCTTGTCCACGCCCCAGGCGACCTGCTCACGGGAGGCTCCGCTGCGCGACAGCAGGTCCAGGACGCGCTCCACCAGCCGCAGGTAATTCTCGCCGCTGGGGCGCGCCACGAGCGCCGACCGGGCAAGCTGAGGGTGCTCGAACAGCACGGCTGTGTAGGAGGCCAGTACGGCGCGGAGCCGCTCGCGCCAGCTGTCCCCGGCGCTCCCGCAGGTCAGGTCGACCTCGCCCAGCAGGGCGTCCAGCACAGACGCGTGCAGTTCGGCAGTGTTGGCCACGTAGACGTACAGCGACGCCGGACCGGTGTCCAGCTCCTTGGCCAGGCGGCGCATGGTGACCTTCTCCAGCCCCTCGGCGCGCATGACCCGCACGGCGGTGTCCACGATCCACCGCCGTGAAAGTGCAGGCTTGGCCGGACGCTCCCGGCGGCTGATCGGCTCTCTTCTTGCAGTCATACCCTGATCGTAACGAACATGTTCGCGTCGCGGGTGCGCGTCTCGATCCGCCTCCGCCTCCAGGCCGCGCGACGGCCAGTTCAGTCACGGCACTGGCCGCGCTGTGCCGTCTGCGGACGGATTCACCACAGCCTCGAACGACGGTGCCGTCGGCGCCGACGAGCTGGAGGGGGTGTGGTGGTGCCGTGAGCACCTCCCCCACTCGTAGCC
>NZ_JBHYKH010001045.1:0-1114 GCF_042741275.1 Streptomyces sp. NPDC058964 | reverse complement strand
GTGCGCGAGGGTGCCGAACGCGCTCGCCGGGTAGAGCGGCACCCTGCCGTACGTGGGTTTCAGGCCGAAGATCCCGCAGAAGGACGCCGGGATGCGCACGCTGCCCCCGCCGTCCGTACCGAGCGCCAGCGGACCCGCCCCGCGCGCGACGGCCGCCCCCGCGCCCCCGCTGGAGCCGCCCGCCGTGCGGCTAGGGTCGTGCGGGTTGCGGGTCACGCCGGACAGGGGTGAGTCCGTGACGCCCTTCCAGCCGTACTCGGGCGTCGTCGTCTTGCCGACGAACACGGCGCCGTGCTCGCGCAGCCGGGCGACGGAGGGCGCGTCCTCGTCCCACGGACCGTCCGGTGACACCGCCCGGGAGCCGCGCAGGGTCGGGTGGCCCCGCGTCAGCAGGATGTCCTTCACGGTGACCGGCACCCCGTCCAGCCGCCCGCCCGGCTCCCCGCGCCGCCACCGCTCCTCGGACCGCCGGGCCTGCTCCAGCGCCTCCTCGCCGGTCAGCCGGACGAACGCGTTCAGCTCCGGCTGGATCCGTTCGGCCCGCTCCAGGGCCGACCGGGTGACATCGACAGGGCTGAAAGCACCCTTGCGATAGCCGTTGACGAGCTGTACTGCGGTCAGCTCCGTGAGGTCGGTCATGCACCCTCCGTTTCCAGGGACGTCAGTGTCCGGGCACGTATCCGCGCTTCTTGTCGACCACGTTCGCCAGTGGCTCGCCGGCCGCCCAGCTCTCGAACAACTCGACGAACTGCGCCCCGAGTTCGTCCCGCCAGCCGATGGTGTCCCCGCTCATGTGCGGCGAGATGACCAGGTCCGGTACCTCCCACAGCGGGCTGTCGGCGGCGAGGGGCTCGTGGCTCAGCACGTCCAGGGCGGCCCCCGCGATCCAGCGGCTGGGCAGCGCCGCGGCGAGATCGGCCTCGACGACCAGCTGCCCCCGCCCCACGTTGACGAACCGCGCGGAGGGCTGCATCACGCCGAACCGCCGGGCGTCGAACATGCCGCGCGTGTCGTCGGTCAGCGGCGCCGCCGCGACCACCCAGTCGGCGCGGGCCAGCAGCCGGTCCAGCTCGCCGGGTCCGTGGACACCGGGGCGGGCGGTGCGGCCGACCAG
>NZ_JBHYKH010001044.1:0-1122 GCF_042741275.1 Streptomyces sp. NPDC058964 | reverse complement strand
GAGTCCATGAACGCGCCCAGCCCGAAGTCGATGATCATCGGGCCGTCATCGCCCAGGATGACGTTCTGCGGCGTCAGGTGTCGATGGAGCAACCCCGCGGCGTGGACTGCCGACAAGCCTTCGGCGAGCAACGCCCCGAGGCTGGCCGCCAGCGGCAGCGGAAGTACACCGTCGCTGTCCACACAGGCCAGCAGCGTACGGCCGGCCACGTACTCCATGGCCAACCAAGGCCGGTCTGCGTAAGGATCCGCATCCAGGAAGCGGGCCACCCGGTTCGTGCCGATCACCGTGCGGGCGATCAGCGCCTCCTTTTCGAAGCGCGCACGCGTCAGCGGATCGAGCTTGTCGTTGCGGATCACCTTCACCGCGACGGGATCGCCTGCGGGCGTGTAGGCGAGATAGACCTCACCCATCCCGCCTGAGCCGAGCTCCCGCGCCACCGTGTACCGGCCGATCCGCGTGGGCACCCCGCTCATCCGCACCGACTCACCTTTCCACCGCGCCTCACCCGATCGGCGCTCTTGCCCACCACACTCTAATCGGCCAAGAGGCCAGCCTGAGGTGCTTTCGTCCTGATCAGGACACCGAGCAACGCGATGCATGCCGAAACCGGCCGTGAGGAAGTCGGGGCACCGGGATCTCCAGCAGCCACTGTGTCGGCGACTGCTGTGTGTCTGTGAGTCCGGGGCCGACAAGAAACTGCCCGCTTCTAATGGATATTCTGCTGCTCCAGCCACTTGAAGACCTCGGCCCTCTTGTACAGGACCTTGGCGTTCCTGCCTCGGCCGAGCTTGTAGCCCTTCAAGCCCAGTTTCGATGCCTCCCTATAGACCCAGCTCGTGGACATATTGAGCATCGCAGCGACCTCATAGGTGTCCATAAGGACGGGCTCGACGCTACGGCGCCTGCGCGACGAGTCGATATCGGTGCGGGTCTCGTCGGGGTGCGACTGCGGTCCCACGGGCAAGATGACTCCTTGAGGCTGGCCTGAGCCTGTTCGCGGCAGCGGCTCGCGCTCTGCTCTGGTCGAATTTCAAACGTCTTTGACGCCCGCACTGGTCCTGTCTAGTATCCACCTCTCAGAGACCACTAGAAATGGAACACTCGCGTAGTACAGGATCG
>NZ_JBHYKH010001043.1:0-1122 GCF_042741275.1 Streptomyces sp. NPDC058964 | reverse complement strand
ATCCCCATCTGCTGGACGGTGGTGAACAGGGGCACGCCGAGCACGGCCGGGGAGATCATGAGGCCGGCCATCACCAGGGCCATCAGGGCGCCCTTGCCGCGGAACTCGGTGCGGGCGAAGCCGTAGCCGGCCAGCGCGCTCACCAGCAGGACCACCGTCGTGACGCAGACCGACACGACGAGGGAGTTGACGAACCAGTTGGTGATGTTGCCGGTCTCGAAGAGGGCCGACCAGGCCTGGCCGGTCCAGTCCTCGGGCAGCCAGTGCGTGGGTACCTCGACGGCCTCGGTCTCCGACTTGAGGGAGGTGAACAGGGCCCAGGCGAGGGGGGCGAGGAACACGGCGGAGACGGCGGTGCCGAGCAGCGTGAGCACGATCTGGCCGGGGGTCCAGCTCCTGCGCGGCCGGGTGCGGATCGATGGTGCGGCGGTGGTCATCGGCCGCCCTCCTCACGGTTGCGCAGCAGCCACATCCGGGCGAGGGCGACGGCCGCGATGAGCATGAAGAAGATGATGGAGATCGCGGAGGCGTAGCCCACGCGGTAGCTGGTGAAGCCCTGTTCGAGGGTGTACTGGACGAAGGTGCGGGTCGATTCCTCCGGTCCGGGCCCGAAGTCCTGCATGACGACGGCCTGGTCGAAGACCTGGAGCGAGGCGAGGATCTGGAGGGCGACGACGAGGCCGGTGATGTTGCGCAGCATCGGCAGCGTGATGTGGAGCGTGCGGTGCCAGGCGTTCGCGCCGTCCAGCTTGGCGGCCTCGTAGAGGTGGGCGGGGATGCCCTGGAGGGCGGCGAGGTAGAGCAGGAAGCTGAAGCCGACCGTCCACCACAGGGTGGTGATGACGACGGCGAGCAGCGCGTAGGACTTGTCGGTCAGCCAGGGCGTCTGAAGGCCGAAGACGTGGTTGATCATTCCCGTGCCGGGGTTGAACAGCCACTGCCACAGGTTGGCGGCGACGGTGGACGGCAGCAGGAAGGGCAGGAAGAAGCACAGCCGCCACAGCCACTTGCCGCGTTCGATGTGGTGGGCGAGCATCGCCAGCAGGAAGGCGAGGACCGTGATGCAGGGCACGACGAGCAGCGTGAAGTACGCGCTGTGGCCGAGCGCGTCCCACATCAGGG
>NZ_JBHYKH010001042.1:0-1123 GCF_042741275.1 Streptomyces sp. NPDC058964 | reverse complement strand
ACACGGACGAGGGCAATTACGACCTGGTCGGCAACAACACCCCGGTGTTCTTCATCAAGGACCCGATCAAGTTCCCCGACTTCATCCACTCGCAGAAGCGCGACCCGTTCTCGGGCCGCCAGGAGCCGGACAACGTCTGGGACTTCTGGGCGCACTCCCCCGAGGCCACGCACCAGGTGACCTGGCTGATGGGCGACCGCGGCATCCCGGCGTCGTACCGCCACATGGACGGCTTCGGCTCGCACACCTACCAGTGGACGAACGCCAAGGGCGAGTCGTACTTCGTCAAGTACCACTTCAAGACGGACCAGGGCATCAAGTGCCTCACCCAGGCCGAGGCCGACAAGCTCGCCGGTGAGGACCCCGACTCCCACCAGCGCGACCTGCGCGAGGCCATCGAGCGCGGCGAGTACCCGTCCTGGACCGTCGGCGTGCAGATCATGCCCGTCGCCGAGGCCGCGACGTACCGCTTCAACCCGTTCGACCTGACCAAGGTGTGGCCGCACGCGGACTACCCGATCGTCTGGTTCGGCAAGCTGGAGCTCAACCGCAACCCGGAGAACATCTTCGCCGAGGTCGAGCAGTCGATCTTCTCCCCGGCCCACTTCGTGCCCGGCATCGGTCCGTCCCCGGACAAGATGCTCCAGGGCCGGCTCTTCGCGTACGGCGACGCGCACCGCTACCGCGTCGGCATCAACGCCGACCACCTGCCGGTGAACCGTCCGCACGCCACCGAGGCGCGCACCAACTCCCGTGACGGCTACCTGTACGACGGCCGCCACAAGGGCGCGAAGAACTACGAGCCGAACAGCTTCGGCGGCCCGTTCCAGACGGACAAGGCCCTGTGGCAGCCGGTCGCGGTCTCCGGTGTCACCGGCGAGACCGAGGCCCCGTCGCACGCCGAGGACAACGACTTCGTCCAGGCGGGCAACCTCTACCGGCTGATGACGGACGAGGAGAAGGAGCGGCTGATCAACAACCTGGCCGGCGCTCTCTCCGGCGTCTCGCGCGACGACATCATCGAGCGCGCGGTCAACAACTTCCGTCAGGCCGACGGCGACTTCGGCAAGCGGCTGGAGGCCGCGGTCCAGGCCCTGCGCGGCTGACACATCCAGCACTGGAC
>NZ_JBHYKH010001041.1:0-1125 GCF_042741275.1 Streptomyces sp. NPDC058964 | reverse complement strand
CCGGTGACGTGTTCGCCTCCGAGGACCGCCTCGGCACCTGGCGCCATCTGCTCGTGGCCGTCCGCTCGCCCCGACGGATCTTCACGGCCAAGGCACTTGCCAGCCTGACCGTCATCCTGCTGCTCGTGGCCGGACTGGCCTGTTCCAGTACGGCCGGCGGGGTCGTGGCGGTAGGCAACCAGCCGCTGGTCGGCCTCGACGGCCATCCGCTGGCGCCGGCGGACGCCGCCGGCGAGGTCCTGCTCGCCTGGGCCTGCGTGCTCGCGCCGACCCTCGCCCTGGCAGGCATCGGACTGCTCGGCTCCGTCACGCTGGGGCGGTCCCCGATGGGGCTGCTGCTGCCCGCGCTCGTCGCGCTCGCGATGCAGCTCGCCCAGATGATGCCGCTCCCCGTCGACGTACGCCTCGCCCTGCCCGGTTACGCGTACATCGCCTGGAACGGTCTGTTCACCAGCCCGGCGCAGCTCGGCCCGCTCCTGATCGGCATCGTGGTCAGCCTGCTGTGGGCGGTGACCGCGACGGTCCTCGCCTACGCGCTCTTCGTGCGGCGTGACTTCACCAACCCGACCGACGACGGCTCGGGGCGCCGCGCGGTCACCGCCGGAGTGCTGCCGCTCGCCGGGCTGGCCGCGGTGACGGTCGCGGTCGTCGCCACGACCACCGGGGCCACGGGCTCCGGGATCGAGCGGGACAAGGTGCAGCGCTCGGTCGCCACGGCGTTCGCCCACCTCTACCGGCTGCAGACCGAGCGGCTCAATCGTCCGGGCGTCACAGAGGCGCAGTTGAAGGCCACGGCGACCTGCGACAAGGGCAGCGTCGAGGTCGCCGCCGAGGGACCGGGCAACGACTGGCGCTGCGTCGTCTCCTGGCATCTTCCCGGCGTCGAGACCGCGGGGACGGCCATCTACCAGCTCGACGTCACCCCGGACGGTCGATACATGGCCGACGGCGACGGGCCGAAGGAGGTGAACGGCTACTTCCTGGTCCGCACCCCGACCGGAGACGCACCGAACCCGCTGTGGCGGGTTGGGGGGCCCAGGGGAAAGATGGGCCCCCCGGAGGGGTGTGAGCCGGCGCGGTTACACGCGCGCCCCGGGGGGGGGGCAATGGCCGGGGGCGCCAGGT
>NZ_JBHYKH010001040.1:0-1126 GCF_042741275.1 Streptomyces sp. NPDC058964 | reverse complement strand
AACCACACCGTCGCGGGCACATACCCCACCCGTTCGCGCAACGGCCGCAGCAGCTCCATGGAGATCAGCGAATCGATTCCCATGTCCCGGAACGGACGGTCCAGCTCCACCTCCGCCACATCCAGCCGCATCGTCTCCGCGATCACCTCGCGGACGAACAGCTCCACCTGTCCCCGCACATCAGGTGCCCCAGCGGACTCGGCGGCCGAGGAGGACTCGGCGGACCGGGCGGTCGCGTCGGCCGCACCGGCCAGCGCGACCAGCACCTGCTGTCCCTCGCCCCCGTGGGTCCGCACGGCGCCGAAGCCGGCCTCGCCCATGAGCAGTTGCCACTGGTCACTGCTGAGCAGGGGGCTGTGTTCGATGCGGTACGGGTCGTTGCTGAGCCACCAGCCGTCGGTGAGGCCGAAGGTGAGCGTGGCGTAGTCCTGCCGGGTGGTGATCTCGTTGAGGACGAGGATTCCGCCCTCCCGCAACACCTTGCGCACGTTGCGGAGGGTGCCGGGGACGTTCGACGTCGCGTGCAGCACGTTGGTGGCCACGACGACGTCGAAGGCCCCCGTGTACTCCTCGGGCGGGCTCTCGATGTTGCAGATCTCGTAGGAGAGGTACGGGTAGTCGTCGCCGAAGGCATCCCGGGCCTTGTGCAGGAACGCGTACGAGAGGTCGGTGAAGTGGTAGCTCACGTCGCTCGGGTCGAGGAGCGGCAGCACGAACTTGGTGGTACTGCCGGTGCCGGCCCCGATCTCCAGTACGCGCAGCGGGCGGCCCGCCGTGCGGCGCTGGTAGTTGGTCACCACCTGCGCGCAGATCCGGTTGAAGTAGTCGGCGATGGGATTGCTCTGGTAGACCGGCGCGACGAGGTCGAAGGAGCCGTCGGGGAAGAGCACCTCCACCGCGTCGGTGGCGCCGCTCAGGACGTCGGGCAGGTGGTCGAGGCACCGGTCGAGCAGCGTGATGTGTCCCGTCAGCTCCGGGTAGTCCCGAAGGAGTCCGGCCCGGGGCTCGGACTGCGCGGACGGCATCGCGCCGATGGCGTCCGTCAGGAGAGCGTACTTGTCGATCGCCGTCGCCGGCAGCGGAACCTGCCGCAGCCGCCACCGGGTGTACGCCTCCAGCCGCTCGG
>NZ_JBHYKH010001039.1:0-1126 GCF_042741275.1 Streptomyces sp. NPDC058964 | reverse complement strand
GATCACCCGTGGGCGCGCCGCCTTCAATTCCAGCTCCGACGGCATCTGCCTCCCACGCGCCTTCCGTCGCCCAGAAGGCCCAGGAACCGCGGTACCACAGTCACCGGCTCCAGTCTCTCGACCACGCCCGCGAGATGTGCCCCGAAGTCGACCACCTGAAGCCCCGATCGCCGCCGTTCAGGACAGTGCCCTGTTGCCGCACCTGACCAGTGGCCACACGTACGCGCACGTCAATCGCATCGCCAAGCCGCCTGCAAGTATCTGCGGTCGCGGCATCCTGATCGCTGGAGCGAATCTGGCTGGACCTTCGGGTCCCCTGACGCCTGACGTTCCTGAACTCTGCGTGGCGATCAGGGGCCTATCGACAGGAGTCCCCTGGTCACGAGAGCGTGATCGCATGGTGCGGTGAAACCGTAAGGGCTGAAGGGGCTGGCTTTCAGAGAAGATCCGCCACAGCCGGAATTTCGGCCCGGCTGTCCCGTACCGCCGCGCAACCGACTCGCGGGCTGCTGTCCGGTGGGCCCTTCCCGAGCTGGTGCTGCCTCCGCCCGTCGCCGAGCACCTGGCCGGCGCCGTGCTGGCCTGGCAGTCGGTGGAGTACGTACTGCACCGACGTTCCGGCTCAGCCCTCCCGTTCGCGCAAGGAGCTCGGCGTCCAGCTGTGGAGCACGATGAAGACCGCACGGACGCCTGTCACGGTCTCACCCATGAGGTGAGCAGCGTGAGCGCTGCGGCACTCGCGGCGAAGACGGCGGTGAATACAGAGACGGCTGTCGAGGCCGCCGCAGACAACGTGGCTCCCTCGATGCGGTGCAGGACACCGGCCACACCGGCCGCGAGGGCGGCAAAGACGATCGTCACCGCCAGGACGAGGAAGGCCACGACGGCGGACACGGACATAAGCTCTCCTTGAGATGGAATGGGCAGCGATGTGTTGGGTGATGGCCACAGCGTGCCGGGGGCCCGGGGTGTCCGACACGCTGGTCGGACGAAGTGACCTGCGGGCCTGCGCAGGCGCAGGTCAGGCGGGTGTGCGTGGGTGTCCGGTGTCCGAGGCAGTGCGACGTCGGACAGGGGGACGATGACCGTGGACGAGACGGGGGTGGCGCAGGCGGAGAAGGACTTC
>NZ_JBHYKH010001038.1:0-1130 GCF_042741275.1 Streptomyces sp. NPDC058964 | reverse complement strand
GGGCGCTGGTGGGGGCGGGGCACATTTTCGACCGCCGGCCGGTATTCACCACCCCGGTCGCCGCCGGGGTCATCCCCTGCCCCGGGGGGGGCGACGAGTCCATGGTCACGGGCGAGCCGATGCCCGTCACGAAACACACCGGGGACACGGTCATCGGGGCCACCGTCAACGGCACCGGGTCGCTGCGGGTACGCGCGGCCAAGGTAGGCGCCGACACGATGCTCGCCCAGATCATCCGCCTCGTGCAGCAGGCCCAGGCGTCCAAGGCCCCCATCCAGCGGCTCGCCGACGCCGTATCGGCCTACTTCGTGCCCGCCGTCATCGCCATCGCCGTCGGCACCTTCGCCCTCTGGTTCACCCTCGGTCCGTCACCGGCACTGACCCTTGCCCTGGTCTCCGCGGTCGCGGTCCTGATCATCGCCTGCCCGTGCGCGCTCGGCCTGGCCACCCCGCTGTCCATCATGGTCGGCACCGGCAAGGGCGCCCAAGCCGGCATCCTGATCCGCTCCGCCGAAGCCCTTGAGACCGCCCACAAGCTGGACACCGTGGTCCTGGACAAGACCGGCACAGTCACGGAAGGCAAGCCCGTGCTGACCGACGTCCACACCGCCGAAGGAATCGACGAGGTCGAACTGCTGCGCCTGGTCGCGGCGGCCGAGGCCGACAGCGAACACCCCCTCGCCCAGGCCATCACCGCCAGTGTCCGCGACCGTGGCCTTCACCCGCCCGTGGCGTCCGGCTTCGACTCGGTCACCGGCAAGGGCGTCCAGGCCACCGTGGAGGGCCACGCCGTCCTGGTCGGCACCGCTCGGCTCCTCGGCGACGTGGGCATCGACACCTCCGCCCTGGCGTCCGTCGCGGCGGCCCTGTCGGCGGAAGGCAAGACCCCGGTCCTGGCCGCGGTCGACGGGCGGCCCGCCGGGGTCCTGGCGGTCGCCGACACCGTCAAGGGCGACTCCGCCGCCGCGATCACGGCCCTGCAGCGCCTGGGGATCGAGGTGGTCATCCTCACCGGTGACAACACCCGTACCGCTGCCGCGATCGCCGCTCAAGTCGGTGTCACCCGTGTGCTGGCCGAGGTGCTGCCCGAGCACAAGGCCGACGAGATCCGCCGACTGCAGGGCGAGGGC
>NZ_JBHYKH010001037.1:0-1144 GCF_042741275.1 Streptomyces sp. NPDC058964 | reverse complement strand
GAACACGATGTGTACGGGCCGACTCAGTCCTGCTCGGACTCGGCGGACTGGTCCCGGCGGGCTGGGTGGCGAGGACCCCTACGGACACCGCCCTAGGCACCGAGTAGCGCCAGGAGACCGCTCGGCAGCCCGAACCTGGTGGCTACGGCAGCGACGCCAGGCGGTACAAGGAGCGAAGTGCCTGACCCTCACGCAGCGTCGCCGCATGGTCAGGAACATGGAGGAACCCTTGACCGTGGGACGCGTGGCCAAGCTGGCGGGCGTGAGCGTCCGCACATTGCATCACTACGACGAGATCAGGGGGCGCGCCGACCAGACAAAATCGACGGCGCATCCCTTCGCTACGGGCCGGGGTCGGTGGGCAGCCGGTAGCCTGCGCGCCTACTACGTGAAGTCGAATGCGAGCAGGCCGTCTATCGACCCGGTCTCGACGATCGAGAGCACTGAACCCTTCACCTTCTGGTGCTCGGGGTGTGGCAGGTATGTGTCCCGCGCCGTTTCATCGACGAACGTCATGCAGAAGCCGTGTGTGTACCCGCGACCGATTCCCTCCGGTGACGAGTATGGGCCCCACGTGTACGAGAGAATGCCGGGGATCTTCGACTGGAGCGCTCCGATCTCCTCGAAGACGCGCTTGATCTCACCGGCGGGAACGTCCTCACGAACGCGGAGGAGGCCGATGTGTGTGACACGCTCGGGCCTGGCGCTGTCGGCGGGTGTGGTGGACATTTGATCTCCTGTTTGCGTCAAAGAGAGGCTTTTTGACGGGCGTCGGTCATACGTCCGCAGGGATAGCCACGGTTGGCGAGGGAGGCCAGGGGTACGCGCTCAGACGTTCGTGCTCATCGCCGTCGATCCCAGACTGGTCCTACTACATGTCAGCCGTACAGTCTCGCCATGCGCCCAGCCGGTGGCGCTGCGGCAGCAGGCGCCGGCCGTGTACCTGTTGCTACGGCGTTCCATCTGGAGCGGGCGTGCATTCGGTGATCTCGGTCGTATCCGGGCCCGCCGGGCTACCGCGCAGGGCTGCAACCGCCGGATGAACGGGCGGATGGTCCGGCACTCCGGAGGATCGGCCTTTAGCGAACTCCGTACGCAAGACCGGAACGACCTCCTCACCGAGGAGATCGAGCTGCTCAAGAAC
>NZ_JBHYKH010001036.1:0-1146 GCF_042741275.1 Streptomyces sp. NPDC058964 | reverse complement strand
GTTGAGGACCCGGCAGCTGAGCAGGAAGACCGGGACGTTCAGCACGTCACCGTCGGCCTCGGCGAGGATGAGACCGACGGTGCCGTAGTCGCCGAAGACGTCGCGGACCCGCACCGTCCAGCCGCGGCCGCCGCCGTCGAGCAGCCTCCGCAGCTCCGGCACCGTGAAGGAAGTGCCCGCCAGCGTGAACTGCGTGGTGCGGCTTGTCAGTTGGGCCGCCCGGTCCAGGGCGGAGTCGGTCAGCTCCTCCATCGAGACCTCGATGGCGCAACGGGCCAGGAACTCCTCGTAGTCCACGAGGGACTGTTCCAGGGCCCGACGCTCCGGCTCGGTCCTGTACCAGTCGGCCCGCAGCCGGTCCTCGTCGGTCACCGTGAGCTGGTCGAAGGCGGCCTCGTGGGCCAGTTGCCGCCGTGCCGCGTCCGCGTCCCGGGTCAGCTCCACCACGGCGACCTCGGGCAGCGCCGCACGCACCGACGCGCACTCCACGGCGTCGTCGTCCACGAAGACGAACGAGCCGAGCGCGAGCCCCAGCTCCTGGGAGAGCTCGTAGAGGTACTGGGCCTTGGGCTGCCAGCCGATCCGGTGAGCGGTGACGTCTTCCATCGTGAGGACCATGGCGGGGTTCTCGGCGAACACGGCCCGTACGTCCGCCTCTTCGTTGCGGCTGCACAGGCACAGCAGCTTTCCCTGCGCCCGCTGGTCCCGCATGAACTCCTGGACCGCGCGCCGCCCCGGGCCGATCTCCACCCCGAGCGGACCATCCTCGCCGCACACCCCGGCCCACAGGGTGTTGTCGCAGTCAAGGACCACGACCTTGCGGGGCCCCCGCCACGTCGTGCCGGCCAGCCGCACCAGCCAATCGGCGAGCGCGTCGAAGTACTCGTCGGTGTAGGGGAGATGAGCGATGCGGTCGGCGTACTCGTCGTGCGTCCGCGGCACCTCGTAGCGATCCGTGAGGTCGTCGAGCGCCACGAGGTGCATGCCCGGCAGCGGGGTGACGGTCTCGGTGACCCGCCGCGTGGCGGCCTCGATCCACCGGGCGCGGGCGGGGTCGGCGAGGGCTCCCGGCGACGGCGGCGTCAGGGCCACCAGCCAGGTGGCCGCGGAGCGGTTGGGAACGGCGGACAGCACCGAGAGCAGCTC
>NZ_JBHYKH010001035.1:0-1147 GCF_042741275.1 Streptomyces sp. NPDC058964 | reverse complement strand
CCAGCACCTGGTCGCCGAGGGCCGTGCTCGTGCGCGGGAGGCGGAGGGCCTCGATCCGGCAGGGGGCGTCCAGTTCCGCGTACCGGACGAACTCGCTGGTGAAGGCCAGCGGCAGGGCGTGAGGACGGTCCACTGCGGCGAGCGCCGCCTGCCGGGTGGCCTCAAGGAGGAGCATCCCCGGCACATGGTCGACGGGGTGGTCGAAGAGCACGGGGTGGCGGGTGTCCGCGCGCAGCTGCCACACGTCCTGTTCGGCGGTGGCCGACAGGACGACTTCCGTGGGCGAGACCCGGCCGACGGTCTGCGGCGCCGTCGGGGCGGTCAGCGCCAGCGGTGTGCGCTCGCCCGTCAGCCGGCCCGCCCGCAGCCGCCCGTAGACCTTGGGGGAGGTGCAGGTGAAAGCCGCACTTCCGGTGGCGGCACATTCACCGTCGCGGCGGATCACGACGTCGTAGCGGAGGCCGGCGAGAGCGCCGCCGCGCCTTTTGACGTCCCGGCAGGTGACCTCCATGTCCAGTGAGGCGGGCGCCCAGTCGACCGACATGTGGGCGGGGTGGACGGCGACCGACAGGTCCCACATCAGGAAGTGGTGGCCGAGCGGCACGCCGAACTCCGCGTGCGCGAGCAGGGACCCGATCTGGCGAATCGATTCAGCCGCGATCAGTGGGTCGTGGCAGCCGTCGACATGGGCGAAGAAGCTGTGTCCGCGCGGCCACTGCGCCGATACGGTGAAGTGGAGATCGTCCTGGCGCGCCCAGTCCGTGAGCACCACCTCGGCGACGCTGGCGCGGTGCACGAACTCCTTGGGCACGGTGGTCGTCAGGCCCGGATAGCGCAGCAGGGAGCCGGCACCTTTGTGCGCCGTCATGCCGCCCCCGCGGTGTGTCGAGTCGGCTATCGCGTGGTCGCTGCGAAGCGTTGTGGTGAACACGGGATTCCCCCTGGATCGCGTTTGGTTGGCACGTGAGCGAGAGATCGCGAGCAAAGATACATACCACCCGGTTTTATTTCTAGGGCCCCGCCGGACACGAGAGACCGGAATTGGCCATTCCGGAAATGGGCGGGTCCTCCCTGCCCGCCGCGGCTTTCGTGCCCCGATGCGGGCGCTCTCCGCGTGGTCGCTCGCTCCAGCGGGAGGAGGTCGGCG
>NZ_JBHYKH010001034.1:0-1149 GCF_042741275.1 Streptomyces sp. NPDC058964 | reverse complement strand
CGGCGTTCTCCCAGTATCCGAAGTCCATGCACCACGAGCAGCCGATCGAGGCGGCCGAGGCCATCACGGCGAGCGCCTTCAGGTCGGAGTCCAGCTTCTTCCACTTGGCGACGGACTGCTCGAAGCGCAGGTCGCCCCAGAGCACCCGCGGATTGTGGGCGAGCGCCTTGCCGGGGTCCAGGACCTTGCCGTACGTCCGCCGGGAGTACCACTCCATCACGCGGAAGAAGATCGTGCGGGGCGGGTCGAGCGATACGCGGGCCATGGGGGCCACCTTCCTGTCCGTCGGTCGTGCCGTGTGCTACCGGGCGCTCTGCGGGACGCCCGCACCGGTACGACGGACGGAGGGAACACAGATGTGACATCGGTCGTTCGAGTGACGTCGGGCAACAGTCGCACGAGACGACAAGGAGAGCCCGATCCACTTCACCTGGAGGTACCGTGGCCGCTCTCCGTTTCCCGAGTCCGGCGTTCAGCGTGCCGCGGCCCGCGGCCTTCGGCGTGGACCCGTACGGCGAGCGTATGGCGCGCATTCGCAGATCGCCCCACTTCCGTGACGGGGCCTTCCAGAATCCCGGGGGCAGAGCTCGGACTTGTCCCTCCGGCTCGGCTGTCGAGCTCGCCAGGGCCTACGTCAACAAGGAGGCGCGGCTCCTGCGGGCCCCGCAGGGCCCGGTCTCGGTGCACGCCACCACCCTCGCCGATCTTGCCCGGCCATCTGCCACCGGTCTGCGTCTGACCTGGATGGGGCATTCCAGCGTGCTCGCTGAGATCGACGGGCAGCGGGTGCTGTTCGACCCCGTGTGGGGCGATCGCTGCTCCCCGTTCCCCTTCGTCGGCCCCAGGCGTATGCACCCCGTCCCGTTGCCCCTGGACGCTCTCGGCCCCGTCGACGTCGTCGTCATCTCCCACGACCACTACGACCACCTGGACCTGCCCACGATCAAGGCGCTGGCCGGCACGGACACCCGGTTCGCGGTGCCGCTGGGCGTGGGCGCCCACCTTGAACACTGGGGCGTCTGTGCCGACCGGCTGTGCGAGCTGGACTGGCACGAGTCGGCCCACGTCGGCGGCCTCACGCTCACCGCCACCCCGGCCCGGCACTTCTGCGGACGCGGCCTGCGCAACACCCAGCACACCCTCTGGGCG
>NZ_JBHYKH010001033.1:0-1150 GCF_042741275.1 Streptomyces sp. NPDC058964 | reverse complement strand
GGGGTGTACGAGGCCGAGCGCATCAAGAAGGAGCGGACGATCGGTGCGCACACGCCGACCAAGCTGCCGTTCCGGGCGGCTGGGGATAGCTCGGAGCAGTCGCTGCCGAATGGGGCTGTGCATCAGTTCCTTATGCCGACGCCTGGGTGGGGCGCGGTAGCGGGGGCGAGCGGGGATGCGAAGAAGTTGGTGGAGCAGCTCGCCGGGCCGCAGTTGGAGCACCTGAAGGCGTGGAAGAACAGCATCAAGGCGAAGCCCAAGACAACGGGCGGCAAGGGTAGCCAGCTCGCTCGGTTGCAGACGGCGGCCCTTCGCGTTGAGTTCCTGTGGAAGCTGGTTGCCAGGCGCATGGAGCTGAGCGAGCGAGAGATTGCCCGCACCATCGATGTGTGGGGGACAGATCGCGAGGAGGACGCGGAGGAGTACGCCTTCCTCCGCCGCGACAAGCAGAACCCGGACCAGAGCCTGCCGCTGAGCAAGGAGCAGGTCTTCAAGGACCTCTTCGCGGCGGAGGGCTCCCCGTACTGGCGGCTCAAGCAGGTCATGGACGCGTGGTGCGCGCTGTGGTTCTGGCCGCTGGAGAAGGTGGGGCTGCTGGATGGGTCCGATGCGGAGTACGCGACGGCTCCGGTGGTGACGGCGCAGGCGGGGACAGACCTGGATGCGTTGTTGTCGTCAGTAGCCGGGTCGGCAGTGGAGGTCGAGGAGCGCGCGCCCGAGCCGACGCCTGTGCCGCAGTTCCTTGAGCCCGGCCTGCTGTTCACTATGGACGGCGACCAGATTTCCCTGGGTGAGGCTGAGAGCGACGACGAATCCGGGAAGAAGAAGGCGGCCAAGAGGTCACGCGCCTCCTCCGCCCCCAAGAAGCCCAATGGACCGGCACGCCGCCGTGACGTCATTCCGCTCGCGGACCTGGGCGACTGGATCGCCTTCCTGGAGTCCATGCTCGGTACGGGGCCGGTTCCAAAGGACACCTTCTCCACGACGGTCGACTCCCTGGAGGAGCTGAAGAAGCTCGAAGACCTGGTCCAGGCCGAGATGGGCATGGACGATGCCCGTAAGGCGGTTGAGACGCGGTATCCGTGGATGCGGGTTGTTCGCGACATCGCCGAGGAACAGGGTTTCCTGCACTGGGAGTTGGACTTCGCTG
>NZ_JBHYKH010001032.1:0-1151 GCF_042741275.1 Streptomyces sp. NPDC058964 | reverse complement strand
CTCGCGTGGGGCGGGGGCGATCGTGGGGGCGGCCTCGCGCAGCGGGGGGGCCGTGGAATCAATGACCCGGGTGGCCGAGACCGCCGCGGTGGAGGCCGCGACGGCCTCGCGCAGCAGGTTCCGGGAGAGTTCCCCCGCGCTGTCCGACAGTTGCAGCAGCGCCCTCATCTCGGCGACCGCTTCCTGCAACTCCTCGGTGAATGCACGGGGTTGGGTGTGTGCTGCGGTGACGGCCGCCGATTCGACGCGTGCCAGCGCCCGGGCCAGGCGTCGCAGGAGCCTGCGGTCCTGTTCGTCCGCCCGGTGCTGCACGCTCCGCCAGGTCAGCGTGAGGGTCACCACCAGCCCCAGCAGGGTGATGGTGTACCAGACCAGCTGGTCGAACCGGAGGACACCGGACAGGTGTCCGGCGAAGCCCTGCTGCCACATGTCGAGGAAGGAGCCCCGCAGTCTGGCGGAGGGGTCCCGCCGTGCCTGGTGGTACGCGTAGGTGGCCAGACCGAGTCCGGACCAGGTGAGGACGAGCGGGAAGTAGACCATGACGGCAGTGGCGGCGGAGAGGCGCCGTGCCCACAGGGCCGCGCCCTCGGTGCGGGGTGCCAGGGCGCCTTCACCCGCATAGGCGGCGACCAGTCCACCGCCCGACCAGGCGGAGAGCCCGTTCCCGCGCTCGACGGCCACCGCGAGCTCTTCCAGCGCGGCCTTCTGAAGGACCAGTTGGGGCTCAGCGGCCAACTCATCCAATTCCACATGGAGTTCGGGCTGACCGGCATCCCCCTTCACGGTCACGGCCGACGGTGCCTCAGGCTCCGCTCGCACGGACAACGACATCCCCCCTCACGTCTCCGTGCCGCAGGAACGGCCATGCAGACGCGCAGTTGCCGGCACGACGGGCGCCCCGGCACGCAGCGGGACCACTGTAGGGAAGTGCGCCTGTCATCTACGGCTTCTTCGTGAAAGTAACCCACGAAACGAACACAGCTTCCATACCCGGCCTTCCCAGCACTTCACCCCCAAGTGTGGGTTTGTGCCGAGAAGTTGATATCCATCACGATGCTTCCCGCCTCGCCGGATCCGCAAGAGCTCCCGGGTCCTCGCGGCCTGACCCCGCCCGCGCCGGCCGGGCCCTGTGTCACCCCCGGTACCAGAGA
>NZ_JBHYKH010001031.1:0-1154 GCF_042741275.1 Streptomyces sp. NPDC058964 | reverse complement strand
GGCCGGGGGCATGGTTCGTGTGCGGCCGGGTCCTGGTGAGGGAGGCGTCGTTGTCCTACCCACCCACGCACCGTCACCCGGCGCCGGGACCGCTGCGGACTTCGTCAGCCCCTGAAAGCAATACGGAGACGGCAGCATTGGGGGCTGCACAAGCCAGCTACGCGGCCAGTTCGTACGTCACGGTCCGGTCCGGACAGCCGTCTGCCACCTCGCGCAGCGCCGCCACCTCAGCCTCGTCCACCGACAGAATCCAACGGAGCTTGGTGCCAACCCACTCGGCGACGTAGCGGCAGTACGCCTCAGCCGCCGGCGGCAGCCACTGGGCCGGATCAAAGTCCGACTTGGACCGGTTCGAACGGGCGGTGACCGCGACAAGGCTAGCGGCGGCGCCAAGGTCGTTGGCGTACGCATGAGCGCGCGGTTCACGCCCTGGCGGACGGGACCGGCGACGGCGTCCTGTTCACCGACGACATCCGATGCCCGGTGCACGTCGAGGTTCTGGCCGCTGCCCTGTGGGAGCTCGCGCAGTCCGACGCGGCCGGGGTATTCCACCTGGCCGGTCCGGACGCCCTGAGCCGCTACGTTCCCAGTCAAGTTCTTGTGTTCGGGTCACTGAGATTCTTCAGCGGCCGCCCCAGAGAGTGAACGACCCTGTGGGGCTGACCGGCCTTTTCCCTGCAGTGGTCCTCGCCTGCATGGGTCAGGCCGTCACCCGATCGGTGTCCACTCTCAAGAAGCTCATTGATCAAGATCCACTGTCAGTACTCGCTGTAGATCCGGAAGACTCAAGAGAGGACGGGCAGGGAATCTGAGGCATCATCTACTGTACGGCGCCAGCCCCTCGTTGCCAGCGACGACTAGGGAGTCGACGAGAATCTGCCACTCATCCAACTCGTCGAGTTCATCGGCCGTTCTACGAATTTCCTTGAGCCAGTTGTTCGAAAGCCACGACTGCTTGACCGTGACACGCCCATCTTGAATGCACAGGTTGGAAACCCAGGAGACGCCACGGGTGACTTGCACTTCCTCCGGGAGTTTTCGCAGGATGCGGATGAGCGCGTCGACGGATTTGACTTCACTTCGAGCGGCCGGCAGCCAATCGTCAATTACCTCAACGAGGTCTTCAGCGCGGATCCAGTCGATGGGTTCACCGA
>NZ_JBHYKH010001030.1:0-1159 GCF_042741275.1 Streptomyces sp. NPDC058964 | reverse complement strand
GATCGAGCTGTTCACCAAGCCCGACGCCTACCCGACCGACGTCTACGTGCTGCCCAAGCACCTCGACGAGAAGGTCGCCCGCCTCCACCTCGACGCCCTCGGCGTCAAGCTGACCACGCTCCGTCCGGAGCAGGCCGAGTACATCGGCGTCAAGGTCGAGGGCCCGTACAAGGCGGACCACTACCGCTACTGAGCACGCGACCGCCGGGGCGTCCTGCACCCCGGCGGTCACCTCCGTGCGGTGGCGGGCCTCTACAGCGCCGCCTCCAGCTCCAGGCAGGTCGCGTAGTCCGGCAGGATGCCCGCTTCCAGCGCCTGAGCCAGCGTGGGGGCCGCGACATGACGCTCGGACATGACCGGCTCCGCGCCCTCGAGCGTGAGAGGCAGGGCGAGTTCCGGGTCCAGCGGGGAGACCGCGAGCTCGTGTTCCGCCACGTACGGACCGGACATGAGGTACACCAACGTGGTGTCGTTCTCCAGTGCGACGAACCCATGGCCCACACCGATCGGCAGATACGTCGACCGGAAGGTGTCCTGGCCGAGCTCCACCGTGTCCCACTCGCCGAAGGTGGGCGATCCCACCCGCAGGTCGACGACGAAGTCCAGCGCCCGGCCACGCCCGCACGTGACGTGCTTGGCCATGCCCGGCGGTGTCGCTGTGAAGTGCACACCGCGCACCACGCCGCGGCTCGACCGGCTCTGACAGGTCTGGAAGACGGGCATGGCGTGCCCGCTCGTCCTCGTGAACTGCGGCTGCTGGTACGTGGTCACGAACAGGCCGCGCCGGTCGGGGAAGATTTCCGGAGTGAACTCATAGGCGCCCTCGACGGAGAGTTCCCTGACGGTCGTGGGCGCGGTCGCGCCGATGGGTCGAGTCGTCATCACAGAGGCCCGCGATCCGATCACTCGCCCCACTTCATGTAGATGACCGGCGGCTCACGGCCGGGCAGCTGACGCAGAGGCGCGCAGTCCAGGCCGAGGACCTCCCGCAGCGCGGTGGTCTCACCGGGCCACTTCGGGTGGGCCAGCTCGTCGAACGCGAGGATGCTGCCCTTGGTCAGGTGCGGCCGGATCACCTCCAGGAGCTCCTTGGTCGGCTGGTGGAGATCCAGGTCGAAGTAAGCCATGGCGATGACCGTCTCCGGGTTCTCCTCCAGAT
>NZ_JBHYKH010001029.1:0-1160 GCF_042741275.1 Streptomyces sp. NPDC058964 | reverse complement strand
GTCCTGGCCGGAGCGAAGTCCCTGGCCGCGATCGCGGAGTGGGCCGCCGACGCCCCGCCCAACGTCCTGGCCCGGCTCGGTGGCCCATGCCGGGAGCCGGACCGCGGCCCCGTCGCCCCGGCCGAGGCCACCGTGCGTCGTGTCCTCCAACGCATCGACGGCGACGCGCTGGATACAGCCGTCGGAAGTAGGCTCGCCGGGCGCGAACGCGCCGCCGGCCAGGAGGAGAACGACAGCGACCGGCGGCCCCTGCCCTCCCTCGCCGTGGACGGCAAGACCGTGCGCGGTGCCCGCCGCACCGACGGCACCCAGGTCCATCTGCTCGCCGCGATGACGGGGGCCGGTCTGGTCACCGCCCAGCGCGAGGTGGACGCCACGACCAACGAGATCACCGTCTTCCAGCCCCTGCTTGCCCCGCTCAACCTGCACGGCACGGTGGTCACCTTCGACGCCCTCCACTCGCAGACCGCCCACGCGCGCTTCCTCGTCGAGGACAAGCACGCCCACTACATCGCGCTGATCAAGGGCAATCAGCCCACCCTGCACCAGTGGCTGAAGGCCCTGCCATGGCGGGAAGTGCCACTCCTGGACAAGACGCGGGCCACCGCGCACGGCCGCGACGAGATCCGCCGGATCAAGGCCGCCGCCGTCGCCGGGATCGCGTTCCCACACGCGGTGCAGGCCGTCCAGATCGTGCGCCGCCGACGGATCGTCACCACCGGCAAGGTCACCCTGGAACGCATCTACGGGGTGACCGACCTGACCGCGGAGCAGGCCGACGCAACCGAGATCGCCCGCCGCGTCCGCGGCCACTGGGGCATCGAGAACAAGATCCACCACGTCAGGCACACCACGTACGCCGAGGACGCCTCCCGCGTACGCACCGGCACCGCTCCACGTGCCATGGCATCCCTGCGTAACCTGGCCATCGGCGCTCTCCGACTCGGCAACCAGACGAACATCGCCGCTGGACTCCGCCACCACACCCGCGACGCCAACCGTCCACTGATCACCCTCGGCATCATGTGATCAACCAGGACACATCACCTGAACGACGCGGCCCTGCCACCAGAGGCTTCGTGTGCTTGTCTACCCGTCGGGCGTCGACGTGTCCAGTTCTGCCCTGCGCTTCCTGTCCGCCAAGCTCCGTCAGCGCCGCC
>NZ_JBHYKH010001028.1:0-1161 GCF_042741275.1 Streptomyces sp. NPDC058964 | reverse complement strand
CCGGCGGCACCGGCGGCCTGGGCGCCCTGACGGCACGCCATCTGGTCGCCGAGCACGGGGTGCGTGGCGTGGTGCTGGCGGGCCGCCGGGGCGACAGCGCCCCGGGAGTCGACGAACTCGTCGCCGAGCTGAGCGAGATGGGTGCCCAGGTGAGCGTGGAGGCGTGCGACGTCTCCGACCGGGAGGCGCTGGCGCGACTGCTTGCCGCGCACCCCGGCATCACTGCCGTCGTCCACGCGGCGGGCGTGCTCGACGACGCGACGTTCGGCTCGCTGACGCCGGAGCGCCTGGAAGGGGTGTGGGCGCCGAAGGCACGCGCGGCACTTCACCTGCACGAGCTCACGGCCGACCGCGAGCTCGACGCGTTCGTCCTCTACTCCTCGGCCGCCGCCACGTTCGACGCCCTGGGACAGGCGAACTACGCCGCCGCCAATGCCTACCTGGATGCCCTCGCGGCACATCGCCGCGCACTCGGCCTCCCTGCGCGGTCCCGGGATTGGGGCCTGTGGGACCCCGAGGCGGGCGGCATGGCCGCCGGCCTCGCCCCGGCCGACGTGTCCCGCGCGGCACGGGCCGGAACGCCCGCGCACAGTGTTGCGGCCGGTCTGGCGATGCTGGACGCGGCGGCGGCCCTGCCGGCGGCTCCCGCCCACCTCCTCGCCCTGCGCCTAGACCAGCAGGCCCTCACCCGCCGCGCCCGCTCGGAGGAGCTGCCGCCGGTGCTGCGCGGCCTGGTCCGCACACCGTCCCGCCGCACCGCGGGCGCGGCCACGGCGGAGGACGGTTCCCTGGCGGCCGAGCTGACACGGCTCGGCGCGGCCGACCGCGAACGACGGCTGCTCGACCTCGTACGCACCCATGTCGCGGCGGCACTCGGCCACGACGGCCCGCAGGCCGTCGATCCCGAGCGCGGCTTCGGCACCCTCGGCTTCGACTCCCTGGCAGCCGTCGAGCTCCGCAACAAGCTCGGCGCGGCGACCGGACTGCGGCTCCCCGCGACCCTCACGTTCGACTACCCGAACGCGGTGGCCGTGGCGCGCTATCTGGACGGGCAACTCGTGGGGAGCGACGCCGAACGCCGGCCCGCACCTGTGTCCGGGAAGGCCGCGGTCTCCGGGACCGACGATCCGGTCGTGATCGTCGGCATGGCGTGCCGCTACC
>NZ_JBHYKH010001027.1:0-1168 GCF_042741275.1 Streptomyces sp. NPDC058964 | reverse complement strand
CCGTCTCGACCGGGTGGCTGTACGCGTGCCCGCCCAGGTACTCGCCCGCCTCGAAGAGCGTCACGTCGTACTTCTGGGACAACTGCCAGGCCGCGACGGCGCCTGAGCCGCCGCCACCGATCACGGCGACCCTGCTGTTTGCTGATTCCACGGTCATCACTTCCTGGGATCGGCCTGCGGCGCGGATTCGTCGCCGAGGATCTGTGCGCTCAATTTGGTCAGCACCGTGCCGGGACCGATCTCCTTGAAGGTCCTGTGCCCCGCACGGGCCAGATAGGTCGCGGTCTGCCACCACCGCACCGGCTTCACCAGCTGGAAGACCATCTCCTCCAACAGGTGTTGGGCACCCAGTGTCCGGCCGCTCGTCGTGGAGACGACGGTCCTGGTGGGCGGCGCGAACTCCCGATCACGCAGGAACAGGGCGAACGCGCGCCGAGCCTGCTCCATGTGCCGGGAGTGGAAGGCCCCGCTGACCGGCAGCCACACACAGCGGTGGCCGATCTCTTCGAGGCGTGGCACCAGCTCCTCCAGGCACGGCTTCGCCGCGCTGAGGACGACCTGGTCCGGGCTGTTGTAGTTGGCCACGTCCACGTCGAAGACCTCCAGTCGGACGAGGTCTTCGTCGATGGCGTGCGCCTGCGGTCCCAGGACCGCGACCATCGCTCCGCCCCGCGCCTCCTGCATGAGGGCGCCGCGCTTCGAGACGATCTCGAGCCCCTCGAAGAGGTCGAAGACGCCGACCGCGAACAGCGCCGGGTACAGCCCCAAGCTGTGCCCCGTCACGCACCGCACCGGCGCGTCCCCGTGCTGCTCGGTGTGGGCCAGGTACATCAGACAGCTGACGAAGTAGATCGCCTGCTGGGTGTACGAGGTCTCGTTGAGCAGCCCGCGGGGGTCCTCCAGGCACAGCTCGCGCAAGGAGTGGCCGACGAGGTCGTCGGCCCTCTCGCACAGCTGGGGATAGGCGTCGAACACGTCCCTGCCCATGCCCAGGCGCTGCGAGCCCTGCCCGGGAAACATCAGCACATCGCCGGCCATCGTCGCCCCCCGTCAGTTCAGCTCGAAGACGGTGAATGGCGCGGCGGCGGGTGCGGGGGCCGGGGCCTCCCGCACCGCCGGGGCGCTGCCCTCGACGGCCATGGACACCACTTCCTCCAGGGCCACCAGG
>NZ_JBHYKH010001026.1:0-1171 GCF_042741275.1 Streptomyces sp. NPDC058964 | reverse complement strand
GGCTGAGCCGGGCCGTGCCGTCCGGGAGCAGGACCACCCGGGACGCCTCCAGACCGCCGTGCGTGACGCCCGACTCGTGCAGGGCGGTGAGGGCCCGTGCGAGCTGGGCCCCGACCGACACCGTCAGCGGCGGCGGCAGCCGCCGGCCGTTGGACCGGAAGAGCGCGTTCAGGGAGATGCCGTCGAGGTGCTCCATGACGACGTACGGGACGCCGTCCTCGACGCCGCCGTCGAGGACGGTCACCACGTTCGGGTGAGCGAACTCCGTCAGGCGGCGCGCGTCCCTCAGGAACGCCCGGCGCGAGGCGGCGTCGGGGAGCGGATCGTGCAGCCGGACCGCCACGGTCCGGTTGGTCCCGGTGTCCTCGGCCACCCACATCCTCCCGGCCGGTGCGAGCCGCCGCACCGGCCGGTAACGGGCGCGCAGCCCGGGCGGGAAGGGCGAGGGGCCCGGTGGACGCGGCGGCGTGGACAGCTGCCGTGCGCTCTCCTGGCTGATCGCCGCGAACGATCCCCTCCCGTCGGCCCGTTCGGTGCCCTCCCGCGAGGGGATCAGCGCACGGAACTCGCCGGGCGAGCGCCCGGCCCGCTCGTCGATCAGACCGCCGGTCCGCAGCAGCAGGTCGTGGGTGCGGGCGCGCGCGGTGCGGGGCAGCCCCCGCAGGAGCAGCTCGCGTACGCCGGGGCGGAACTCGTAGGAGCCGGGCGGCCCCGGGACGGTGGTGAGCAGGCCGCTGAGGATGACCTCGGCCAGGTGGCTCGGGAGCGGGTCCGGTTCGACGGCGGCCTGCACCAGCCGCATCACCGGCAGGTCCGGGCGCCCGAGCGGGAGGAGGCCGGCCAGCCGGTAGGCCTGCGGGGACGCGCCCGCGCGAAAGCGCAGGACCAGTTCCTCGGCGGACAGCCGCGCGACGTCGGCGCGGTCGTCGGCGTCGGCGGGCAGGGGGCGGTGCAGTACGGCCGCCGCGCCCGGGTACCGGGCGCCGCCCGGACTCGCGACCAGCGACGCCCAGTTCGCCAGCCACTGAGGGCCCGGCTCCAGCACCGGCACGTGCACGGAGCCCCGGGGGGCCGGGGGCGCGGTGCCGTCGTACGGGGTGAAGTCGAGCGCGGCGCTGGGCGCGGCCCGGTGCGGGGCGGACAGCAGGCCGGGCACCGGCGGCAGCGCGGT
>NZ_JBHYKH010001025.1:0-1172 GCF_042741275.1 Streptomyces sp. NPDC058964 | reverse complement strand
TAGTGTGTGCTCCCCCCAGGGGGTGGGGCTACCCCCTGTGGCGCGGGTGGTGGGGGGGGGGGGGGGGTCCCGGATGGCCGCCGCCCCCTACGGGCGGGCACGATCCGCTACGGGACCGCGGGCGCCGCGGGTGCCGGTGCGTAACCGGCGGGCCGGGTGGTGAAGGTGCCCCGGCCCTGGGTGCGGCTGCGCAACCGCGTCGCGTAGCCGAACAGTTCGGCCAGCGGCACGGCGGCGGTGAGCACCGCGACCCCGCCGCGGGACTCGGAGCCCGTGATCCGGCCGCGGCGTGCCGCCAGGTCGCCGAGCACACCGCCCACGACGTCCTCCGGCACGGTCACCGTGACCTCGGCGACCGGTTCCAGCAGGACCGGCGCGCAGGCGCGCAGGGCCTGCCGGAGCCCGAGCCGGCCCGCCGTGCGGAAGGCCGTGTCCGAGGAGTCCTTCACATGCGTCGACCCGTCGGTCAGGGTGACCCGCAGCCCGGTCACCGGGTGCCCGCCGAGCGGGCCCTCGGCCAGGGCGTCCCGGCAGCCGGCCTCGACCGCGCGCACGTACTCCTGCGGTACCCGCCCGCCGACGACCGCGGAGCGGAACTCGAAGCCCTGCGCGCCGGGCTCACCGGTGCCCCACGGCTCCACGTCGAGGACGACGTGGGCGAACTGTCCCGCGCCGCCCTCCTGTTTGACGTGCCGGAAGACCAGTCCGGACACCCCGCGCGCGACGGTCTCGCGGTAGGCCACCCCCGGGCGGCCGACGTTGACCTCGGGTCCGCCGTCGCGGCGGATCTTCTCCACCGCGACCTCCAGGTGCAGTTAGCCCATGCCGGACAGCACGGTCTGACCGGTCTCGGCGTCGGTCCGCACCACCAGCGACGGGTCCTCCTCGGCCAGCCGGGCCAGCGCCTGCGCCAGCCGGCCGGTGTCGGTGCTCCTGAGTGCCTCGACCGCCACCGACACCACCGGGGCGGCGGCCGTCGGCGGTTCCAGGACGAGTGGGGCGTCGGGTGCGCACAGCGTCGAGCCGGCCCGCGCCGACTTGAGTCCGACGAGCGCGACGATGTCCCCGGCGACCGCCCTCGGCAGCCGGTCGTGCCGGTCGGCCATGACCCGCAGGATCCGCGCGACGCGCTCCGTGCGCCCCGTGGCCGGGTCCCACACGGTGTCTCCCTT
>NZ_JBHYKH010001024.1:0-1173 GCF_042741275.1 Streptomyces sp. NPDC058964 | reverse complement strand
TGTCAATACTGGAATGTAGAGTGGGGGCATGAGCCTCAGACACGCACTCCTCGGCCTTCTGTCGGAACGCCCCGCCAGCGGGTACGACCTGCTGAAACGGTTCGAGACCTCACTGGCCAACGTCTGGCCGGCCACGCAGAGCCAGATCTACACGGAGCTGACCAAGCTCGCGGGCACCGGTCTGATCACGGTGGCGGCCGAGGGGCCGCGCGGCCGCAAGGAATACGCCCTCACCGACGAGGGGATGGCCGAGCTGCGGCACTGGCTGACCGAGACGAAACCCCAGCGCAACACCCGTAGTGATCTGTTGCTGCGGGTCTTCTTCCTCGGGGTGCTCAAGTCCGAGCAGGCGCGCGCGTACCTGACCGAGCTGACCGAGTTGTCCGAGCAGGCCTACGAGGAGCTCGACCAGCTGGCCAAGGCCATCGACTGGGACGACGACAACCTCTCCGTCTACGGCCGGATCGCCCTCGAGTACGGCCTGCGCTTCAACGCCATGCGCCGCGAGTGGGCCCAGTGGGCAGCCGACCAGATCGCCTGAGGCGCGGAGCGGACCGCGGCGCTCGCCGTGTCCGGCCCGTCCCTCGGCCGGCTATCCACCTGTGAGGCCGGGGGCACACACCGGCGGCCTGCGCGTCGGCCTTGCCGCCTTCCTGGGCTCCTTAGCGGTGAGACGGTGAGACGGTGCGACGGTGGGTCACCGGGGAACCGGCCGTGTCAGGCCGCCCCCAGCGTGCTCCCCAGGGTCACGTTCCAGCGGCCGGCGCGGCCGCTGAACTCCGTTGCGGACAGGGGCGGTACGTCGAGCCGCCAGAAAGCCGACTCGGGTGCGCCGAGCACGGACACGGTCACGGCGCGGACGATCTCCGGCTCCACCACCGCCACTGTACGGCCGGAGAACTGTGACGCCTCGTCCAGCCAGTTCGAGGCGCGGCGGCACAACTGGTGCACGGATTCCCCGCCGTGCGGCGCGGCCAGTGGATCCGCCAGCCAGCGGGCCACCTCCTCCGGCCGGGCCGCGCCCACCTCGTCCAGCGTGCGGCCTCGCCAGCGGCCCACGTCCAGGCCGCTGAGTTCGGGTGAGGCCGTGGCGTTCAGGCCGAGTTCCTCGGCCGTCTCCCGGCAGCGGACGGTGGGGGAGACGACATTACTGTCGGCGGTTGGCCGGGCCCC
>NZ_JBHYKH010001023.1:0-1173 GCF_042741275.1 Streptomyces sp. NPDC058964 | reverse complement strand
GCCACGAGGTGCGCTACCTCCTCTCGCTGCTCCCGCAGAACAACCGCGAGAACCCCCCGCGCGCCGAGGCCTCCGACCCGGTCGACCGCCGCAGCGACGTGCTGCTGGACCTGGTCCCCGCGGACGGCAACCGGCCGTACGACATGGCCAAGGTCATCGAGGAGATCGTCGACGACGGCGAGTACCTCGAGGTCCACGAACGCTGGGCCCGCAACATCATCTGCGCGCTGGCCCGGCTGGACGGCCAGGTCGTCGGCATCATCGCCAACCAGCCCCAGGTGCTGGCGGGTGTCCTGGACATCGAGGCGAGCGAAAAAGCTGCGCGCTTTGTCCAGATGTGTGACGCTTTCAATATCCCGATCGTCACCTTCCTGGACGTTCCGGGGTTCCTCCCCGGTGTCGACCAGGAGCACGGCGGGATCATCCGGCACGGCGCGAAGCTGCTGTACGCCTACTGCAACGCGACGGTGCCGAGGATCTCGCTCATCCTGCGCAAGGCGTACGGCGGTGCGTACATCGTCATGGACAGCCAGTCCATCGGTGCCGACCTCACGTATGCCTGGCCCACCAACGAGATCGCCGTCATGGGCGCGGAAGGCGCGGCCAACGTCATCTTCAGGCGGCAGATCGCCGAGGCGGAAGACCCCGAAGCGATGCGTCAGAAGATGGTCAAGGAGTACAAGGCCGAGCTGATGCACCCCTACTACGCGGCGGAGCGCGGTCTGGTCGACGACGTCATCGACCCGGCCGAGACCCGCGAGGTGCTCATCAAGTCACTGGCGATGCTGCACTCCAAGCACGCCGACCTGCCGTCGCGCAAGCACGGCAACCCCCCGCAGTAACCCGGCGGAAACCTCTCTCACGGAGACTGACATCCATGGACACCCCTGACATCCGCGTCGAAAAGGGCCACGCCGAGCCCGAGGAAGTCGCCGCCATCACGGCGGTCCTCCTGGCCCGCGCCGCCGCCCGCAGCTCCGAGCCCACGGCGACCCACCGCGGCCGCGCCAAGGCCGGCTGGCGCCGTCTGGAGCGCGAGCCCGGCTTCCGCGCCCCGCACAGCTGGCACTGAGCCCGCAGTCCAGGTATGGGGCCCCCACCCCCGGGGGGGCCCGAGGAATAGCCACAACCCCCCCCCCCCCCCCCCACCCGCACACCCCCCCCGCGCGCAAC
>NZ_JBHYKH010001022.1:0-1175 GCF_042741275.1 Streptomyces sp. NPDC058964 | reverse complement strand
ACCTTATGGAATGCACTTCTCGCCCCCCCGCTTGGAGACGACCTTGCTGGTGACCCAGACCCCCGCAGAGTTCCGATCCAGGCGGCTGACGTAATACACGTATGAGTTGTCGGAGGGGGCGCTGCGGTCGACTTTGTTTGACTCCCGGAACTTATTGAAGGCCTTACTCTCATCCGCGCATAGCGTGACCGCTGCGGTGGTCTCGCCGGACAGATCCACGGTCGGCGCGTAGTAACGCGTGGTTCCGGTGACCGTCGCGTTGTGGTCCACGAAGGTCTGCACCCATTTCGCCGCTCCCGCCAACGCCTCGCCCTCGTAGTAGTAGCTGAGAGCGGGCGACTTGGTGTCTCCCTCGGTGATGGCACGGGTAACGGCCGTCATCGATCGTCCCGCGTCTGCGAGGACTGCGTCCTTGGCGGCGTCACCGGTGCTCCAGCCCTCGAAGGCTTCCTTGACGTCGGCGGGCAACGAGAGGTCAGGGCGATTGACATCGGCCGATGTGCTCGGTGAGGGAGGCAGCGACGCCGACGAGTCGCCGGTGTCAGCGCCAGCGATCTTGTCCTTGTCGCTGGACTCTCCTTCCTCACCGCCGCAGGCCGCCAAAAGCAGTGCTGCCGTTGCGGTGACTGTGGCTACGAGCGGCAAAGAGCGGCGCTTCACAGTGGACTCCCCGTGAGACAAAGGTTCAGTCAAGAGCACAGACGTTATCGATGAGGTTGCTGGTTTCGCCAGAGCGAACTACTCCGGGAAACGGACCATTTCGGGTTTCCGGGGTGATATGGCGTTGCGCTGTGTCCTGATCGCGCCAAGGCGGGGCGCGGCTCCGGGGGCAGCGTGTGCCGCGTCCGGAGCCGTGGCCGATGCTGCGGGTGTTCCGCTCTCACTACAGGGTTGGTCGGCACCTTGCGCACGCGCAGGTGGGTGTGCCCGTGAGTATGGGGTTGGTCCGGTGGGGTCGTCGGAGCGGACTTCGGCCTGGGAGCGGAGTCGGTCGAGGTCCCGTTCGTGCCGGCGTCGCATGTAGCGGTTGCTTGTTGCCGCTGGAGGCGCCAGCCGTTGTGGGTGACCGTTGGCCTGCTCGCAGAGACACGGATCAAGAAGTCTCTGGATATGACTCGCCCACCGGGTCCACGAACGAAACGGTCTGGAGAATGGCCTCAAGCATGTGACAGAAC
>NZ_JBHYKH010001021.1:0-1175 GCF_042741275.1 Streptomyces sp. NPDC058964 | reverse complement strand
GCGCCGGTGACAGGGCGCTGGGCGGGGGTGCTGCGCCTGCACTCGTCCGACGTCGAGGGCGGTGTCGTGGAACTGCCGCTGGACGGCCTCGAGCCGGGCAGCGACCGCGACTGGACGGCGTACCCGGCAGGCGTGGTCTGGGCGCTGCGCGAGGCGGGGCACCCGGTCACCGGCGCGGACGTCCACCTGGCGTCCACGGTCCCGACCGGCGCCGGTCTGTCGTCGTCGGCGGCCCTGGAGGTCGTCATCGCCCTGGCCCTCAACGACCTGTACGAACTCGGCCTCCAGCGCTGGCAGCTGGCCCGCCTGTGCCAGCGCGCCGAGAACGTCTACGTCGGCGCCCCCACCGGCATCATGGACCAGACCGCGTCGGCCTGCTGCGAGCGGGGCCACGCCCTGTTCCTCGACACCCGCGACCTCTCCCAGAAGCAGATCCCCTTCGACCTGGCCGCCGAGGGCATGCGCCTGCTGGTCGTCGACACCCGGGTCAAGCACTCCCACAGCGACGGCGAGTACGGCAAGCGCCGGGCGGGCTGTGAGAAGGGCGCGGCGCTGCTGGGCGTCGACGCGCTGCGGGACATCGCCTACGACGGTCTCGAAGCGGCCCTCGAGCGGCTCGGCGACGAGGAGGAGGTACGGCGCCTGGTGCGCCACGTGGTCACCGAGGACCAGCGTGTCGAGCGGGTCGTGTCGCTCCTGGAGTCGGGTGGAACGCGGGCGATCGGCCCGGTGCTGACCGAGGGCCACGCCTCGCTGCGGGACGACTTCCGCATCTCCTGCCCCGAGCTGGACCTGGTCGTCGACACCGCCCTGGGCGCCGGTGCCCTCGGCGCCCGCATGACCGGCGGCGGCTTCGGCGGCTCGGCGATCGTCCTCGCGGAGGCGGCCGACGTCGACACGATCACCAAGGCGGTCGAGGAGGCCTTCGCGGCGGCGAACTTCACGGCCCCACGCGTGTTCGAGGCGGTCCCGGCCGCGGGGGCGCGCCGGGAGAGCTGAGGTTCTCGGCCGGTTCCGCCCGGTCCCGTGCGCCCGACGGCGTACGGGACCGGTGGTTTTCGGACCTTCAGCGGTCGTGGGTCCGCGCCCTGGACAGGCAGGTGTCCCACCGCGCCCGAAGACGGCGCGGCAGGAGGCCCCCGGCCGGTCAGCCCAGACGCTTCGTCAGCGTGTAC
>NZ_JBHYKH010001020.1:0-1176 GCF_042741275.1 Streptomyces sp. NPDC058964 | reverse complement strand
CCCGCTACGACCACCTCCTCACCCTCGTCCGCACCACCATCGCCACCGTCCTCGCCCACCCCGACCCCCACACCATCAACCCCCACCAACCCTTCAAAGAACTCGGCTTCGACTCCCTCACCACCGTCCAACTCCGCAACCACCTCACCCACACCACCGGCCTCCACCTCCCCACCACCCTCGCCTACGACCACCCCACCCCCCACCAACTCACCACCCACCTCCACCACCAACTCACCCCCCACACCACCACCAACCACACCCCCACACCACCAACCACCCCCACCACCACCGACGAACCCATCGCCATCATCGGCATGGCCTGCCGCTACCCCGGCGACATCACCTCACCCCAACAACTCTGGGAACTGGTCGCCCAGGGACGTGACGCGATCGACGGCTTCCCCACCAACCGCGGCTGGGACCTCGACACCCTCTTCAACGACCCCACCCAGCCCGGCACCTCCGCCACCCGCTACGGCGGATTCCTCTACGACGCGGACCAGTTCGACGCCGCCTTCTTCAACATCAGCCCCCGCGAAGCCAAAGCCATCGACCCCCAACAACGCCTCCTGCTGGAACTCGCCTGGCAAGCCCTCGAACACGCCGGCCTCAACCCCACCCACCTCGCCGACACACCCACCGGCGTCTACACCGGCCTGTCCCCCAACCACTACGGCACCCACGCAGACACAGACCTCGAAGGCCACCTCCTCACCGGAACCAGCCCCGCCGTCGCCTCCGGGCGCATCGCCTACACCCTCGGCCTGACCGGACCCGCCCTCACCATCGACACCGCATGCTCGTCGTCACTGGTTGCGGTGCATCTGGCCTGCCAGGCCCTGCGCAACGGCGAATGCGAGACGGCCCTGGCCGGCGGCGCCACGGTGATGGCCACACCCGACGTCTTCTTGGAGTTCTCCCGCCAGCACGGCCTCGCCCCCGACGGCCGCTGCAAGGCCTTCGCCGCCGAAGCCGACGGCACCGGCTGGGCCGAAGGCGCAGGACTCATCGTCCTGCAACGCCTCAGCAACGCCCTCGCCCAAGGCCGCACAATCCTCGCCGTGATCGCGGGCTCCGCCGTCAACCAGGACGGCGCCAGCAACGGACTCACCGCCCCCAACGGCCCCTCCCAGGAACGGGTGATCCGGCAAGCCCTGGACAACGCACGCCTCA
>NZ_JBHYKH010001019.1:0-1187 GCF_042741275.1 Streptomyces sp. NPDC058964 | reverse complement strand
CTTTTCCGCCAGTCTCTCGTTCTGTGCCATGCGGTGATGCCGCCTCGGTCGGCCTCCTCGGACTACGGATGAAACGGCGTGCGAATCCATGCATGACTCCTCCCCCACGAACTCCGCTGCGGACGGCCCTTACCCGCCGGTGCCGGCCACGTCGTCGGCGGGCGGTTTCCAGGTGGTCCTGGACGACGTCCAGCACTCCCGCGGCACCCGCCGCCTGCTGGGCGGGGTGCATCAGTCCGTGGCGCTCGGCGAGCGCGTCGGCGTCATCGGGGAGAACGGATCGGGCAAGACCACCCTGCTGCGGCTGCTCGCCGGGGTGGAGAAGCCCGACGAGGGCCGCATCCTGGTACGTGCGCCGGGCGGCGTCGGCTACCTCCCGCAGCTCCCCGAGTCGGCACCCGAGGACACGGTACGGGACGCCATCGACCACGCCTTGGCCGAGCTGCGCGCGCTAGAGCGGCAGTTGCGCCGCTGCGAGAGGGACATGGCCGAGGCCGAAGGCGATGACCTCGCGGCCCTTCTGACCGAGTACGGCGATCTCACGGAGGCGTTCCAGGCCCGGGACGGCTACGCGGCCGACTCCCGGGTGCGGGCCGCCCTGCACGGCCTGGGGCTGGCGTCCGTGGACCTCACCCGGCGCCTGGCCGGCCTGTCCGGCGGCGAGCAGGCCCGCCTCGGGCTGGCCTGTGTGCTCGCGGCGGCGCCGCAGCTGATGCTGCTCGACGAGCCCACCAACCATCTGGACCGGGCCGCCCTGGAATGGCTCGAGGATCACCTGCGCTCCCACCGCGGCAGCATCCTCGTCGTCTCTCACGACCGCGTCTTCCTCGAGCGGGTGGCCACGGCCCTGTGGGACGTGGATGCCGAGCGGCACACGGTCCACCGCCACGGCGGCGGCTACGCCGGCTACCTCAAGGCCAAGGAGACCCTGCGGCTGCGTCGGGAGCAGCAGCACCAGGAGTGGAAGGACGATCTGGCGCGCCAGCGCGAACTGACACGCGCCGCGGCGAACCACGTGGCCGCCGGGCCGCGGGCCAACACCGATCGGACGAACGGCCGGCACCAGCGCAGTGTGGAGAAGCAGATCTCCGCCCGCGTGCGGCAGGCGAAGGAACGGGTGCGGCGCCTGGAGGAGAACCCGGTGCCGCCGCCCCCGGCGCCCCTGCGCTTCCGGGTCCGGGTCGAGG
>NZ_JBHYKH010001018.1:0-1193 GCF_042741275.1 Streptomyces sp. NPDC058964 | reverse complement strand
CCTCACCGAGATCCCCTGGATCCACCGCGACCACGTCCACCAGCCGTTCAACGACCACACCTGGCAGCACATCCGCAACCACGCCCACCACAACAACCACGACGACAGCCAGCAGCACGAAGCCCACCTCGCCGACGCCCTCGACCAGCTCATGCGCCGAGTCCACAGCGGCCACGCCACCACCACCGAGCAAGCCCTCCTCGCCCGCACCACCACAACCCCGGTCCCTATCGCCCGGCACCCGCAATACGGCACCGCACCCGCCACAGGCGAACCAGCACAACACGACGGCGACGACAGCATCGACAACCTCCCCGACGACAACACCTATCCCGCCACGGCTGCCGGATTCGGGCTCTACGACGCACACGAGGAAGCCGACAAGTGGTGAACACCCACCCCCGCCCAGCAGCGCAGAGCCCGAGCAGTGCACCCGCCGACGCAGACAGCGACGGTACGGTCGAGCCGTCCTGGCCCCTGACCACCTGGCAAGGCTGGCACCGCTTCGCCACCACCGAGCCGCCCGCCCCGCCCCAGCCCGGCGACCCGCCCCGCAGCCGCGACGAACGCCTCGCCTACCACTCCGCGTTCGTCACCATCCGCACCCCCGCCATCAGCCAGCTCGCCACCCAGGTCCGCACCCTGATGATCCTCGGCCGCCACCAGCAGACCACCGCACGGCCCTCCCTCATCGTCACCGGCCCCGCCGCGGCCGGGAAAACCACCGCCCTGCTCAACGTCGGCCGCGCCTGCCACCTCGCCCACACCCGCAAAAATCCCGCACCGCCCGGATCAACCCACAGCGCGGCACCCGTGGCGTACGTCCTCGTCCCGCCCGGCGCCACCGCGAAAACCCTCATCACCGAGTTCGCCCGCTACCTCGGCATCCCCGTCACCACCCGCATGACCCAGACCCAGATCACCGACGCCGTCTGCCACACCTACACCCAAGCCGGCGTCCAACTCGTCCTCATCGACGAAATCCACCGCCTCAACCCCCGCACCACCACCGGCGCCCAAACCGCCGACCTGTTGAAAGACCTCACCAAACGCCTCCCCGCCACGTTCGTCTACGCCGGCATCGACGTCACCGACACCCCCTGTTCAGTGGGACACGCGGCGCCCAGCTCGCCGGCCGGGCCACACTCGTCGACTGCGGGCCCCTCCCCGCCCGCCACGGCACCCGCGAACCC
>NZ_JBHYKH010001017.1:0-1200 GCF_042741275.1 Streptomyces sp. NPDC058964 | reverse complement strand
CGTCGCCGGAGAGGACCGCGTCATCAGCGTCAAGGCGCGGTAGCAGCACCGCAACTCCCCCCACCCATGGAAGGAACCCCATGGCACCACGCACCCGCACCCTGACCGCCCTGCTGGCACCCGCCCTGGCCCTCGGCGCCACCGTCGGCCTCGCCTCGGCCCCCGCCCAGGCCGCCGTCTGGAACTCCTGCGACCAGTGGGGCAACACGAACCTGAACGGCTACACCCTCTACAACAACATCTGGGGCTCCGGCGCCGGCAGCCAGTGCGTCTGGGCCAACTCCGGCACCAACTGGGGCGTCTGGGCCGACCACCCGGGCACCGGCGGCATCAAGTCCTACCCGAACGCCAAGAAGGTGATCAACAAGCCGATCACCTCCCTCACCTCGCTGAGCAGCAGCTACGACGTCACGGTCCCGTCGTCCGGCGCGTACAACACGTCGTACGACATCTGGGACACGGACTACGACTACGAGATCATGCTCTGGGTCAACCACAACGGAGCCGTCGGCCCGCTCGGCAGCCCGCAGGGGACCGTCGCCCTCGGCGGCCACACCTGGGACGTCTACAAGGGCGACAACGGTGCCAACGAGGTCTTCTCGTTCCTGCGCACCTCGGACTCGAACTCCGGCACCGTCGACATCCTGCCGGTCCTGAAGTGGATCAAGGACACCAAGGGCTGGATGGGCAACGAGACCATCGGGGACGTCCAGTTCGGCTACGAGATCACCTCGTCGCCCGGCGGCCTGGACTTCCGCACCAACAGTATGTCCGTCAGCGGCGGCTGACACGGTGCCGGGGCCGGCCGTGCCGTCAGGCGCGGTCGGCCCCGGCCCGGTGGCCCTAGTGAGCCACCGGCAGCTCCGCCCCGTCCCGCAGGAACAGCGGGATGCGATCCAGCGGCGCGTCCACCGTCACGGCCGCTCCGCCCTCGTACGTCTCACCCGTCCACGCGTCCGTCCAGCGCGCGCCCGCCGGAAGATAGGCCGTGCGCACCGTGGCACCGGCCGTCAGCACCGGCGCGACCAGCAGGTCCCGGCCGAGGAGGTAGGCGTCGTCGACGTCCCAGGCCGCCTGGTCCCCGGGGAACTCCAGGAACAGCGGCCGCATCACCGGCAGCCCCTCCTCGTGCGCCTCGCGCATCACGTCGAGCACGTACGGCTTCAGCCGCTCGCGCAGCCGCAGGTACTTCTCCAGGAC
>NZ_JBHYKH010001016.1:0-1203 GCF_042741275.1 Streptomyces sp. NPDC058964 | reverse complement strand
GCGCCGGACGGCGCCGGCCTGGCCGCGGCCACCGGCCACGAGGAGGGCGGCCCGCTGCGCGTCCTGCGCGCGGGCGGTCTGTGCCTGGTCGTGCAGGACGTCCCGGCCGCACTGTTCGACGAGGAGGCGCTGGCCGAGCGCCTGAACCGGCCCGACGAGCTGGAGCGCTGCGCCCGCGCCCATCACCGGGGCGTGGAGGCCGCCGCCGCCCGCGGCCCGGTCGTACCGCTGCCGATGGCGACCCTGTACCGCGGCGACCGGAGCGCGGAACCGGCGGTGGCCGGCCGGGAGGCGGTGCTGGACGTGCTGCTCGAACGTCTCCGGGACCGGACGGAGTGGGCGGTGAAGGTGCACGCCGTCGAGGGGCCGGCGGAGCCCGCCGCCGGTTCCGGCGCTTCCCGCGACCGGGGCGCCGGCGGGCGTGACTACCTCAGCCGGGCCAGCGCACGGCGCCGAGACCGGCGCGACGAGCACGCCAGGGCACAGGCCGAGGCGGAGGCCGTGGACGCGGAACTGAGGCGGTACGCCGTCGCCGCCACCCGGCACCGGCCGCAGAGCGAGCGGCTCACCGGCCGGCGCTCCCCTCAGGTGCTCAATGCCGCCTACCTGGTGGAGGACGCGGAGTCGCCCGCCTTCACGCGCGCTCTGTCCCGGCTCACCGCCGACGGGCGGTTCACGGCCGTGGAGGTCGGCGCGTCGGGCCCCTGGATCCCGTACTCCTTCGCCCGCTGGGACGAGGAGCCGCAGCGCACACCGCGGACGGTGGGCGCGTGATCGGCCCGGACACCCGTACGCCGGGCCCCGAACCCGTCCCGTGGGGCGGACCGGAGCCGTACGCGCCGGTGGGCGTACCGCTGGTCGACCTCCTGGACCGGGTGCTGGCCACCGGCGTCGTCGTCAGTGGGGACCTGGTGCTGGCCATCGCGGACGTGCCGCTGGTGCGGATCTCGCTGCACGCGCTGCTGTCGTCGGTGAACGAACGGGTGCCCGCCCCCTGGCCGGACAGCGGACCGCTGTGAGCGCGCCCCGGGCCCACTCCCTCGACCTGGACCCGGAGCGGGTCACCAATGACCTGGCCGCTCTGGTCCTCACCGTCGTGGAGCTGTTGCGCCAGCTGATGGAGCGCCAGGCCGTGCGCCGCTTCGACGAGGGGACGCTGAGCGGGGAGCAGGAGGAGCGGCTCGGTACGGCGCTGATGCTGCT
>NZ_JBHYKH010001015.1:0-1207 GCF_042741275.1 Streptomyces sp. NPDC058964 | reverse complement strand
CCGTGGAACTCTGCCCAGCCGAGGACGTGTTCGAGGGGCTGTCCGGCTGCACGCCGGTCCACCATGGTGGCGAGCTCGTCCGGCGTGCGGGCCGTGGCGAGGATCAACTCCGCCTCTTCCTCGGCGAAGACGCACCCGGCGGCGCGCAGCGCGGAGACGACGGTGGCAGGGGCAATCGGGGACATAAGAGGCGAGAGCCTTTCGGAGACCTGGGGCCGAAGGGTGCTCTCGTGGGTCACCTACTGCCCGTGACCCGCAAGGCGTTGAGGAGAGAGCACCCCACCTGACACATCGGTAATGAGTCTCACCTCCTCGGCGCCTCGTGGCCGGGACGGTCCGCGGCCGGAGCGCCACCCTACCCCAACGGTCGGACACCGACCGCCCCTTCGGGCTCCTCCTCGACCGACCCCTCGGCGGTCACCGGTTCCGGCTCCGCCATCACGGCTGCCGGGGCGTACGCCCTGGCGCGTTCGTACAGTGGCGCGAGCCCGCCGCGAGCCCGAGCAGCAGCCAGGCCACCGGCGTCCACACCTCGCGGCCGAGGCCGTCGCCGCCGAAGTGCCGCAGACTGCGGATGCCTGCCACGAACCCGGTGCCGTTCCAGAAGGCGTGCGGGGTGCCGAGGAAGCCTTTTTGCAGTTCGGGGCGGAACAGGCCGCCGGAACTGGTGAAGTTGAGCATCACGAACAGCAAGGGACATTCCCCCTCAAGTTGTACTATGCAACCAGAACGTCGGAGGAGGAATTCCCGTGACCGCAGCGGAGGCGGCCGTCGAGGCCATCCAGCGCGAGATGACGATCTTCGCCCGCCGAGCCCGGGCGTCGGCGGGCCGTATGCACCCGGAACTGTCGCTGGTGTCGTACACACTGCTCGGGCACCTGGAGGAGAGCGGCGGCTGCCGGGCCACCGATCTGGCCGCTCACTACGCCCTGGACAAGTCGACGGTCAGCCGCCAGGTGGCCGCGCTGGAGCGGGCCGGGCTCATCGAGCGCCGCACCGATCCGGAGGACCACCGCGTCCACGTGCTGCATCTGACGGAGGCCGGCCAGGAGATCCTCGCCCAGGTCACCCGGAGCCGCCGGGCCGCCTTCCGGGAGCGGCTCGCAAACTGGCCGGAGGAGGACCTGACACGGTTCGCCCGGTATCTGCAGCGGTACAACGCGGGGCCGGCGACGGCCGCCGGCCCCGACTGAGCGGCGTCCTACGG
>NZ_JBHYKH010001014.1:0-1210 GCF_042741275.1 Streptomyces sp. NPDC058964 | reverse complement strand
AGGCGGCGGCGAGGGACTGCTGCACGCCGGAACTGCGGTGGTCCCGGAAGCGGCACAGGAACTGCAGCGCGGCCTCGCTGCCCACGCCGACGGCGGTCTCCACCACGCGGGCCGCCAGGCCGAGGTCGGTCTCTTCCGGTCCCGGCAGCAGGCCCAGCACCAGGTCGCCCCCGGCGCGCGCCAGTTCCCGCGCCGCGTCGAAGGTCTTCGGCGGCACGTGCGCGAGCAGCCCGGCCTCGACCCGCTTGCGCACCCCCGGGTCGACTTCCGCCACGTACTGGAGCCCGGCGGCCGCCAGCAGACTGCCGCGCGCGTGAGGCAGCTCCGTCAGCCGGCTCAGCACGTACTCCGCCTCCCTGGGCCGGGCGTGCGCGAGGGCGAGCAGGACGACGTCCTCCCAGTCGTCCATCTCCGCGTGGTTGACCAGCAGGTCGAAATCCATCTCCTGCACGGCCAGCCGGGCACCCAGATAGTCCCGGAACGTGCGGTGCAGGAAGTCCACCCGTGCCTCGGCGGGCTCGCGGAGCAGTCCGGAGCGCAGCAGCAGCGCGCGGTAGACGTCCTCCTCGCCGGTGTCCGCCAGGCCCAGCGCGGGCAGCGCACGGCCGATGAGCTGCAGGGTCTCGGTCCGGTCCATCTCCTGGCGGCCGTTGCGGATCAGCCACCACGCCAGCTTCTGCAGCAGCTGCACCTGGGTCGCGTACGGCAGTCGCGGCCCCTCGGGCCCGGGCAGTTCGCGCTCCCGGTCGCGGCGCTCCAGGAGCATGGTCAGGGCGGCCTCGTACAGGGACTTGCGGTCCTGCGGCAGGAAGCCGCGGCGATCGCGGTGCAGGGCGCACAGCATGCCGCACATCAGCGGGTTGGTGGCCAGCCGGTTCAGCTCGGAGGTGCTCCGCACGGACCTCAGCAGTGACTCGCCGACCGACTCCGCCCCGCCGGCCGCGCGGTGCCAGCGCCGTACGAAGGTGGCGACGTCGTCCTGGGACATCCGGGCGAGGGTGTGCTCGCCGAAGCCCTCGGCGGCCAGCCAGTCGTCCGGCACGGCCGACGGGCGTGAGGTGACCAGCCACAGGTTCCCGGGGAAGGCCCGCACCAGCTCGCGCAGCCAGCGCCGGGCGGCGGCGCGGCGGTCGCCGGCGATCTCGTCGATGCCGTCCACCAGCAGCATGCCGCGCCGGGCCCGCCGGACGCGCGCGGCCCACCCCCGCGG
>NZ_JBHYKH010001013.1:0-1211 GCF_042741275.1 Streptomyces sp. NPDC058964 | reverse complement strand
CTCCATATCCCCAAAACCGAGTTTGTTCAATGTATAGTGGGATAGGATATGTGTATAAGAGACAGGTGCCTCTCCCCTGGCGTGATGACGATGTCGCAAAAGCCCGAACTCTCCAGCATCATGGTGACCATCTGCTCGGGGGTAAGACCCAGTTCCCTCCACAGGTCGTCGGTGGCAAATCCGGTGAATCCCAGCTCGCCCACCGCCTGCCACAGCGCTAGCTGGCAGGCGTGGATACTTTCATAGCCCTGGAATACTCCGTCGATGACATCCCGCCATGCCACAGTGCGAGTGTTCTTCTTGCGCTCGATCACTACACGGGCTTCTTCATAGTGGACCAGGGAATGGGCGCGGCCGGTACGCAGGTCGTTGTCCAGCCCGCCGAGGAGCCCGCGTAGGCGTGGCTCCTGCTGCGCTGCGGTGATGAGTTCGGTGGCGTTCTTGTGCCGCAGGTTCGTGTACGCGGCCGACTTGCGGCCGCAGGCCAGCAGGAGCGCGGAGGCGATGACCTGGCCTGGACCTTCGACCTGAGCCATCGCGATGCCGAGCAGAGCTCGGCCGGCCTGCCTGGAGTGAACGGCGCGGTCTACGGCGTGGACTGCTTCCATCGAGCCGTCGAACAGCTCGTGGAGGGCCCGCTTGAAATCGCTCTCGAAGACCGGATCTTGGGCCAGTGCGCGCAGAACCTTGGGGTTGGAGCGGAACACTTCGTACGCGAGGCGCATGACCTCACGAAAGCGCTCCGGGTCGAAGATGCTCTGGGCCAGCACCTGCCCCATGGCGAACATGATTCCGGAGCCGTTGACACCGCGTGAGGACGTGATGTCCTGCAGCTTGCTTCGAGCTGCTGCGTCAAGCGTCAGCAGGTCAGATGCCTCGTAGGTACGCAGCGCCTGGGACAGCAGGATGCTTTGGATCCGCGCCGTGTCCCGCTCGGCAGCCAGGGCGACTGCCCCCTCCGCAGCAGTGTTGGCTCTCTGGATGAGCCCTGCAGCGCGGTCGTGGTGGCTTTGGGCATGTACCCCATGCTTCTGCGCCTCCAGTGGGGTGGCGGCTAGCAGCGCGGCAAGGTACGCATCGATCATCGAGGACAGCTCAGCCACAAGCTCATGCAGCCCGGTGAGCGTCGTGACCAGCGGGCGCCTGACATCCGTGTGTTGCACAATGGCACGCAGTTCAGTGAACTATTGGACGGCGTCCTTGAGGTGTGC
>NZ_JBHYKH010001012.1:0-1214 GCF_042741275.1 Streptomyces sp. NPDC058964 | reverse complement strand
GCTCGCCACTCTGCGCACGCCGGGCCTGGCAGGCCGCCTCGCCGACGACCCCGACGTGGCGGACCGCATCGTGGCCGAGACGCTGCGCACCGCGCCCCCCGTCCATCTCGAAGCCGGCCGCGCCACCGCCGGACAGACGGTCGAGGGGACGGCGATCGCCGAGGGCGACGTGGTGGTGGTGGCCCTCGCGGCGGCCCACCGCGACCCGGAGGTGTTCGCCGAACCCGACCGGTTCGACGTGGACCGCGCGGCCACACCTGCGGCCCTGACCTCGGGCTTCGGCCACTCCGACGGGCTGGAGGAGTTCGCCGCCAGGCACGCCGCCGCGGCCCTGCGCGCCCTCGCCGATGTGCTGCCCGGCACGGCACTGACGGGCCCCGTGGTCCGTCGCCGCCGTTCGCCCGTACTGCGGGGCATCAGCCGGTGCCCGGTCGAGATCTAAGGACTTCCGATGAGAATCGTCTTCTCCGCCATGACGAGCAAGACCCACTTCTACCCGCTCGTTCCGCTCGCCTGGGCCTGTCGTGCCGCCGGACACGAGGTCCGGGTCGTCGGATCACCGGGACTGACCGAGATCACCACCGCCGCCGGGTTGACGGCGGTGCCCGTGGGCCATGACGTGGACCTCGTCGGGCACATGAGCGCGGTCGGCGAAGACATGATCAAGTACGTGCGGTCGCTGGACTTCGCCGACGGCACCCTGGAGAACGCGGGCTGGGACCACCTGCTGGGCATGCAGACGGCCCTGACGCCCAACCTCTTCGCGCTGATGACCCCCGACTCCCTGATCGACGGAATGGTCGACTTCTGCCGTACCTGGCAACCGGACCTGCTGATATGGGAACCGCTGACCTTCGCCGCCCCGATCGCCGCCAAGGTGACCGGAGCGGCCCACGCCAGGCTGCTGTGGGGCCCGGACATCACCACGAAGTCCCGCCGCGCCTTCCTGGACCTGCTCGGCCGCCAGGAGCCTGAGCACCGCGAGGACCCCTTCGCGGAGTGGATCGAATGGACCCTGGGGCGCCACGGGGTGCGGTCCGAGCCGGGTTTCGACGAGGAGATGGCCGTCGGCCAGTGGACCATCGACCCCGTACCGCCCAGCATGCGCCTCGACCTGGGGCTGCCCACCGTCGGCATGCGCTACGTCGACTACAACGGCCCCGCCGTCGTACCGGACTGGCTGCAGAAGCCGCCGTCCGGGCGCCGGGTGTGCC
>NZ_JBHYKH010001011.1:0-1219 GCF_042741275.1 Streptomyces sp. NPDC058964 | reverse complement strand
ACTCCGCCGCGGACCCTGGTGACCAGGAAGACGCTGCGCGCCTCAAGACCGTCCGAGGTCTGCCAGACGCGTACGTTGCCGATGTGGCGCCGGGTGCGCGAGCGAGGGCTCTCTGCATGGGCATGCTTGCTCTTGAGCCGTTCGACGCGGCCCGCGAGGGTGTTCATCGTGTCGTGTACCAGGTGCAGGGTGGTCGCCGGGTCGTCACTGAGATCTTCCGGGGTGGGAATCAGATAGACGGCGTCCGGGTGGAACAGTGCCAGCCATTCCTCGAGTCGCCACTCGTCCAGCAGCGCGGCCTCATCGAAGAGGAACTGAGAGACGGCGCTGATGACCTCATGGTCACGCACCCTGGCAGCGTCGCCCAAAGCGGTACGCCCGATCACCGAGGAGGTGAGGCCGTTGGCAATCATGGTGTCAGCTCCTTGTTCCTGGGCACAGGTTCGCCCGTTCGGTCCTCGGCCGTCAGAAGTTCGGCCAGGGCGGCAGGCTGGGACCAGAAGGGCGAGTGGGACGTGGGCAGGCTGATGATGTCTGCGCCGAAGCGGGCCTCGGCCGCCTGGCGGCCCCAGTTGCCTGAGACCGCGCGGTCTGCCTCGCAGACGACGTAGCGGGTTGGTGAGGGGACGTCCCCGGTCCACAGGGTCTTTTCCGTGAGTACGCCGGCAGCCTGTGGTCGTAGCCGGGCTGCGGCAGCGGCCGCATCGGCCGGAGTGCAGTCGTGGTAGAAGAGGTCCGCGGCAAGGTCCGGTGGCCAGTAGCTGCGGCCTTGATCGTCTTTGAGCTGCTGCGGCAGGAACGAGCTGTAGAAATCCTCTGCCATCGGTCGGGAAGCGGCCAGTTGGTCGCGCCAGCTGGCGCCTGGAAGTGGCAGCAAGCAGGACAGCAGCACCAGCTCACGGACAGGTCGTCGCTCGGCGTACACCGGAGCAATCAGGCCGGCCATCGAGTGCGCGACCAGGACGGTGGAGCGTGGGTCATCGACGTACTTGTCGATGGCGCGCAGATAGGCTCCGCTGTCGGCCTCTGGGGCGTCTGAGGGCAGGTCCACAGCGACGGCCCGGTGACCGCGTGCCTCAAGCTCGGGTACAAGACGATCCTGCGGAAACCTGCCAACTCCTTTCTTCGAAGAAGGCGTGCCTCGCGCTTCGGGCGCCGTAGGAGTGCTGCCTCAGGACCCGCGGCTTCGCGGTCCCTGCAATGGAGGTCGGGATGAGAG
>NZ_JBHYKH010001010.1:0-1220 GCF_042741275.1 Streptomyces sp. NPDC058964 | reverse complement strand
ATGTTCTTCGGTGCGCCGCTGCTCGGCTCGCTGTCCGACCACTTCCGCCGCAAGAAGACGCTGGCGCTGTGCCTGCTGGGCCTTGCCCTCGGCTACGCACTGACCATCTGGGGGCTGGTCGGCCGGGACGTCGCGCTGTTCGTCGCCGGACGTGTGGTCGGCGGCCTGTTCTCCGGCAGCCTGCCGGTCGCCCAGGCGGCGATCCTGGACGTCACGCCGAAGGAACGCCGTGTGAACTCCATCGGCCTGATCATGTTCTGCGTCTCGACCGGTTACGTGGTGGGCCCGCTCATCGGCGGCTACCTCAGCGACTCCACCCTGGTCTCCTGGTTCGACCTCAAGACGCCCTTCATCTTCGTGGCCGGCATCACGCTGCTGAACCTGCTGGTGCTGCTGGTCTCCTTCCGGGAGGAGCCGGCGCCCCGGCCGACGGGGCGCATGGCCTTCCCGAACCCGGTCAAGCACCTCATGGAGTCCTTCACCTTCTCCGGGGTCAGGGTGCTCGCCGCGGCGCTGCTGCTCATGTCCCTGGGTTGGACGGCCTTCTTCCAGTTCATCGGCTTGTACCTGACGGCCAACGAAGGTTTCGGCCAGCGCGCGGTCACCAACCTCATCTCGGTGGTCGGTGTCGGCCTCGCGGCGTCCTTCCTCTCCCTGGTGCCGCTCTCGATGAAGTACCTCAGGCCGCAGATCGCGGTGGCCGGGTCGCTCGCGGCGATGACCGTGTGCGTCGCCGGCACCGCGCTGACCGGTTCGAGGGTCGCGCTCTACGGCCTGTGCCTGGTGGGCGCGGCCGCCTACGGCATCTCCTACAGCGGTCTCGTGGGCATGATGTCCGCCGCCGTGGACGACAGCCACCAGGGTTCCGTCATGGGCACGGCCGGAGCCATCGCCGCCATCTCCGCGGGCCTTTCGGGCGTCGTGTTCGGCATCATCGACGGCTCCAGCTCGCTGCCCATCTTCTCCGCCGCGGCCTTCGTCCTCCTCGGATTCCTGCTGTTCGCCGCGGTGCGGCCTGGCGCCGTGACCTCCCACGAGGAGCCGCGGGAGAGCGTGGACAGGACCTCCGCGGTCTGAGAGCCGCCCCTGGGGACAGCCGCCGACCGCGGGCGGCTGCCAGCCCCGGGGGCCGCCATCGGCACCGGGCCCGTGGTCACCGGGGCCCCGCCGGCGAAGGGGCGACGGGGGGCCCCCCCCCCCGCACGGTGTGATATATAAAA
>NZ_JBHYKH010001009.1:0-1220 GCF_042741275.1 Streptomyces sp. NPDC058964 | reverse complement strand
GGGTGCTCGTGGGTCTCGGCGCCTCCGGGTCGCTTACGGCGGTGTGGCTCTTCGTCGTCACAGGCACGGTGCACTCACTGGCACTGTTCTTCCTGGCGTCGGCTGTCGCTGGTGCTGCGTACGCGTTCGACTTCGCGGGTGGTCTGATGGTGTTCAACCAGTACGCTGCCCCGCAGCACCGGACAAGTATGGTGTCCGGTGGGTATCTCATCGGCTACGTCGCCCAGGGTATCGGAGCGCCATCACTCGGCGCCGTCGTCACCGCACACGGACTGATGTCCGGTCTGCTGACCGGCGCAGCCGTCTTCGGCGCCTTCTTCATTGTCGTCGTCATCGGCGGGCTCGCCGTGCTCGCGCCTCTGCACCGAGCCGGCCGACACGCTGCCCACGGCGCAACAACCTCCGTGACTCCTGCTGAAGAACCCGTTGATACTTCGAAATAGGGTTCACCATGCGGTCCGCACACGGGGCCATACGGCCCTTCGGGTTGCGTTCCACGCAACTGCGAACTCGTCTCAGGAGTAATCTGTGATCATGTGAGTGCAGCCTATCGGCTCGTTGATGTGGCCGTGGGGGCCGCTACGTCTCTCGTCCGCGAGGTGGGGGTCCTGAATCGTAGAAGGCGTCGTCGTGGAGCATCGCGAACAGCACGTCGCTGGGGTGGCGGGCCAGGCGGAGAAGGACCTACGTAAGGGTCTGTCCACGAGCCAACCGATCGTAGGCGCAAGAGGTGAATCGCGCAGGGCACTTAGAGGCCCTAACAAAGACGTCGAACATGGCGGTGGGTGATCAGGCAGACGGCGAGGCCGAGGAATGCTTCGTGGATGTCGTCGCGTCTCTCCCAGCGCATGCGCAGGCGGCGGAAGCCGTGGAGCCAGGCGATCGTGCGCTCGACGACGTAGCGGAAGATGCCCAGGCCGGAGCCGTGCGGCTCGCCCCGTTTCGCGATCACGGGGCGGATGCCTCGCTGCCAGAGCAGGCGACGGTACTTGTCGTGGTCGTAGCCGCGGTCGGCCAGCAGTGCATCCGGGCGTCGGCGGGGTCTGCCGACCCGGCCCGCGACGGCGGGAATCTTGTCGAGCAGCGGCTCGAGCTGGGTGACGTCGTTGCGGTTTCCGCCGGTCAGCGACACCGCGAGCGGGATGCCCTGGCCGTCGACGATGAGGTGGTGCTTGCTGCCCGGCCGTGCGCGGTCGACCGGGCTGGTCCCGCTTTTGGGC
>NZ_JBHYKH010001008.1:0-1223 GCF_042741275.1 Streptomyces sp. NPDC058964 | reverse complement strand
GCCGCATCTCGATCCACTCGTTCCCGGCGTCCCACAGCGCGACGTGGTCGAAGGCGTCCGGATCGAAGTCGGCGCCCAGTTCACGGTTGACGACGGCCAGGACGTTCTTGTTGAACTCGGCGGTCACGCCGGCCGCGTCGTCGTACGCCCTGACCAGCACGTCCTCGTCCTTGACCAGGTCGGTGCCGAGCAGCAGCGCGTCGCCCGGCGACAGCAGCCCGCGCACCGACGCCAGGAACTCGGCGCGTTCGGCGGGCAGCAGGTTGCCGATGGTGCCGCCAAGGAAGGCGACCAGCCGGGGGCCGGGCGTGTCCGGCAGCTTCAGCCGGGCCGTGAAGTCGGCGATCAGCGCGTGCACGGAGAGCCCCGGCCGTGCCTCGACGAGGGCCTGTCCGGCCTGGGTGAGCGCGCTCTCGCTGACATCGACGGGGACGTAGGTGTTGAGGTCGGTCAGGGCGTCGAGCAGGTACCGCGTCTTCTCCGAGGAACCGGAGCCCAGTTCCACCAGCGTGCGGGCGCCGGCCGCGATCGCGATCTCGCCGGCCCGGGCGGCGAGGATCTCGCGCTCGGCGCGGGTCGGGTAGTACTCGGGCAGTTCGGTGATCTTCTCGAACAGTTCGCTGCCCCGGGCGTCGTAGAACCATTTCGGCGGCAGCGTCTTGGGGCGGGCGGTGAGGCCGTCGTGGACGTCGGCGCGCAGCGCTGCGTCCGTCGCGTCCTCGGGAAGGGTGCGGGTGACTTGCAGGGAACTCACGTACAGGGCTCCTTCGGGGATGGGGGTCCCCCCGCTCGAACGGAGCTGGGAGTGGGGGAGGATGCGGGGTCCTCGACCGGGGTGAGCAGCACGCCGGCGCGGCGCGCCGTCAGCAGCGTGCGGTCGGGGACCTCCCGCCAGTGCGGGTCGTCGTCGTAGGGCTCGGAGGCCACGACGGCGTGTCGGCCGGGTTCCACGAGATACCAGAGGGTGTCGCCCCAGGCGGTGGCCCAGATGGTCTCGCCGTCGGTGAGCAGCAGGTTGAGGCGGGAGGCCGGGGCCGCCCCGGCGACCTGCTGAACCGTTTCGGCAAGGGCTCGTCCCGCATCGTCGCCACGGCGCAGCCGGTGCAGGACCAGCGCCCACACGAACGCCGAGTCGGTGCGCGCCTCCAGCGACAGCAGGTCCACCGCCGGCAGCCCGGGGACCAGCGGCGCCGCCGACTGCGGCCAGCCGGCGACGGCGCCGT
>NZ_JBHYKH010001007.1:0-1224 GCF_042741275.1 Streptomyces sp. NPDC058964 | reverse complement strand
GCCCCGGTCCACCCAGACCCGGTCCGGGGCGGACACCAGGACGTCGGTCACCGACGGGTCGGCGAGCAGCGGCTCCAGTGGGCCACTGCCGACGAGCTCCGAGCGCAGCTTTCCGGCGGCTGCGAGGATCTCGGCGTCGCCGAGCACCCGCCCCTGCTCCCGCAGGGCCTGCGCCACACGCGCGGGCGTGGGCTCCGCCCCCCTCTCGGCGAGCCACCGCCGCACCCCGTCGAGCATCGCGGGCGCCGGGCCGGGACGAGGGCCCACGAGGGCCGCGGCTGCCGGCGCCCCGTCGGCGGCGGGCCCCGGGGACCGTCCTGCGCGCAGGCCGAAAGCAAGCCCCGACGCCGGTCCCGGAACCACTCCCCCTCCTATATCGAGTGCTGAGAGCGTCTCCCGAGATCGTCCCGCGACGGACCCCGAAACCAGCCCCTGGCGCCGCCCCGAACCGAGCCCGGCGATCCGGCCCGCGGCCGCCTCCGTCCCGCCCCCTGCGCCGGCCGTCCCCGCAGCCGCCCCGGACACCGGCACCGCCCCAGGGGCCGCCCGAACGGCCCAGCCCGGGACGCCACCCCCCGCGGTCGGCCGCCGCGCCGCCCTCTTGAGCCCCACTGACGCCTTCACGCCGTTCCACCCCCCGTCTCCACCAACGTCCGCTCCCAGAAGGCCCGGCAGAAGCGCGCCAGCGGTCCACGGGCGGAGGCGCCGGGAGGGCGCTTGCCGTCGGTGGCGCGCAGGAGGCCGGACTCGACGGGCACCTCGCCGGCCAGCGGCAGTCCGAGGAGCCTGGCCACCTCGCGGTCGTCGAGGCCCGAGTCGTACGGCCCCCGGGTCACGACGCGCAGATCGCGCAGCACCATGCCGACCGCGGCCGCCACCCGGCCGGCCGCCGCGACGGCCCGCAGCTCGGCCGGGACCACGAGAAGCCCGACGTCGAGCTGGGCAAGGACCTCGGCGACGCCGTCGTCGATCCGGCGCGGCAGGTCCACGACGACCGTGCCGCCCCTGCGCCGGGCCGCGGCGAGCACGGCACGTACGGCCTGGGACGGCACCCCGACGCAGTCACCGCGGTCCCAGCTGAGCACCCGAAGCGAATGCAGCTCGGGCAGCGACTCCTCCAGGGCGCCGCCGCCGACCCGTCCGCGCGAGGCCGCGAACGCGGGCCACCTCAACCCTGTCTCTGATACACAACTCCGAGCCCACCATACAAGGTACAAACAGGGG
>NZ_JBHYKH010001006.1:0-1225 GCF_042741275.1 Streptomyces sp. NPDC058964 | reverse complement strand
TGGCCGCGATGCGGCAGGCCCAGGGGCTGCCGGCCGTCTCGCTGGCCTGGGGCCTGTGGGCGCCGGAGGTCGGCGGCATGGGCGCCGGACTCACCGGTACCGACCTGGACCGGATGGCACGGGTCGGGGTCCTGCCCATCGACGAGGAGCGAGGCCTCGCCCTCCTGGACGCGGCGCTCTCCGACACGTACGGCTCGAAAGCGCATCTGCTTCCCGTCGTCATGGACCCGCGCGCCCTGGACCAGCGGGCCAAGCGCGGTGAACTGCCCCGTGTCCTCCACGGGCTCGTCCGCCCCTCGGCGGCGCGCAGGGCCGTAGCGACCGGCCCGACGGCCAAGGGCGGGGGCCTCGCCGCCCGGCTCGAACGCCTGCCGGCCGCCGAGCGCACCCGCGTCCTGCTCGATCTCGTCCGTCGCCATGTCGCGTCCGTTCTCGGATTCGGCAGTGCGGGCGACGTCGCGCCCGAGAAGCCCTTCAAGGAATTCGGCTTCGACTCCCTCACGGCGGTCGAGTTCCGCAACCGGCTCGAGGCGGAGGCCGGGCTCAGGCTGCCCGCGACGCTCGTCTTCGACCACCCGACGCCGAGCGCGGTCGCCGACTTCCTCGAAGCCGAACTCGTCGGCGTGGAGGTTGCGGCGGAGGCCGCTCCGGCAACCGGTGTGGCGTCGGGGACGGACGATCCGGTCGTGATCGTCGGTATGGCCTGCCGCTACCCCGGCGGAGTCGCCTCACCCGAGGACCTGTGGCGGCTGCTCGCGGCGGGCGGCGACGCGGTCTCCGAGTTCCCGTTCGACCGTGGCCCGCTGTGGCAGGAGTCGTACGACCCCGACCCGGAGGCCGTGGGCAGGACGTACACCCGCTATGGCGGATTCCTCACCCAGGCAGCCGAGTTCGACCCCGGGTTCTTCGGGATCAGTCCGCGTGAGGCGCTGGCGATGGACCCGCAGCACCGGTTGCTGCTGGAGACGTCGTGGGAGGCCTTCGAGCGGTCCGGAATCGACCCGGCCGGTGTGCGCGGCAGCGCCACGGGAGTTTTCACGGGCGTGATGTACCACGACTACGCCACCGTCCTGGAGCGCTCCGCCCACCACGACACCGAGGGCTTCATGGGCGTCGGCGGCAGCATCGCCTCGGGCCGGGTGTCGTATGCGCTGGGTCTCGAGGGTCCGGCGGTGACGGTGGACACGGCGTGTTCGTCGTCGTTGGTGGCGGTGCATCTGGCGGC
>NZ_JBHYKH010001005.1:0-1235 GCF_042741275.1 Streptomyces sp. NPDC058964 | reverse complement strand
GCGCATCGGCCGCTCGCCGGGCGCGGTGGCGAGGACCAGCCGGATGGCCTCCTCGACCTCGCGCTCGCCGCTGACCAGGGCGATGCCGCCGGTGGGTCCGATGCGCATGGGGAACGCCCAGCCGGAGCCGACGAACTGTTCGGCCATCAGTGGGCCACCTGCCTTCTGCTTCCTGTGCCTGGTCCTGTGCCTGTCATGCGGGGAGCGGGTATTTCACGGTGTTGACGAACACGGCGCCGAGGAGGTCGACTTTGATGCCCTTGATGTTCACGTTGGCCACGGCGTTGACCGAGACCATCCCGGTGGCGTTGATCGACGTCATGCCGCTCGACGAGAGGTTCATGGCGCCGCCCATCGCGTTGACGTTGACCGCGCCGCCCAGCGAGGTGAGGCTGACCAGGGCCTTGCCCTTCAGGGTGAGCGGGCCGCCGCTGTCGATCATCACCGAGCGCCGCCCGCGCAGGGTGAGGCTGGTGCCCGCCTCCACCGACACCGAGCGGCTGCCGGTGATGGTGACCGAGCCCTTGCTGTCGACGGTGATCTCGGTCTGGGTGCGGTCGAGGTTGATGATCAGCTTGTCGTTTGCGCAGGCGAAAACCACCCCCCCCGAGAGCCCCCCCCGCCCCCCCCCCGGCTGGGGTCGTTCCTCGACCGGTCGGCCGAGGGCGCCGCGGACGGTCCGCGGACGCCCGCCACGGCCCGCAACGCGCCCGCCACGGCCCCGCACCCGCCCGCTGTCGCCCGGCTGCGCGAGCACGCCGTACGTGCCTGGGGAGCGGCCCGCCTCGGCCGGCTGCGCTCCTGGTGCGCCGAGCTGACGGAACCCGGCGGCGCGGTCCTCGTCCACGGCTTCGCCTCCCTCGGCGCGCTGGTCCCGCCCCTGCGGCGGGGCCCGGTGGCGCTGCTGACCGGCGAGGACCTGGGGGCCGCCCGGCCCGAGCTGGACCTGGGCTGGCTGCTGGGGGACCTGGCCGAACTGGACTGGGCGCTGCCGGTGCCGGCGCACCCGGACGGACCGGAGCTGCCGCGGGTGCTGCTCGACGCCTACGGCGCCGGTGCCGACCGGGAACTGACCGGCCGGGCGGCCGTCGTGCGCGTCGCCGCGCACATGCGGGACTTCGCCGCGTACTGCGGCTGGAGCGACGAACTCGCCGACTACACCGCCTTCATCGCTGACCTGATCGACGAGGAGGGCCGCCGCGCGGTCCTCGGGGGAGCCACACCATGACCACCAC
>NZ_JBHYKH010001004.1:0-1237 GCF_042741275.1 Streptomyces sp. NPDC058964 | reverse complement strand
TGTCGGGTGCGCGTGCCCGCGCGGCGGGCGGGGGCCCGCGCCAACTCCGGCGCGCCCCCGGGGGACCGCCCCCGCCGCGGCCGAACACCTCACCCGCGGAGCGACCGGCTTCGGCGAGGCGGTGCAGGCGTCGACGAACACGCTCACCACCGGCCTGGTGGCCGCCGGAGAGGAAGCGGCCCGGCGGATCGTCGAGACGGTGGCGACCACCTCCGGCCGGTTCGCCGAGACCGTGGCACGGGCGGCCGCCGGTCAGGAGGCGCAGGCCGCGCGCCAGGCCGCGGACGTCCACGCGATCCTGACGGAAGGACGTGACGCGCTCACCTCCGCCGCGCTGGAGCTGCGGGAGTCGGCAACCGGCCTGGACCGGAGCCTGACAGTACTGCCGGACGCGATCCAGCAGGCGGCGGGCACCGGCGCCGACCACATCGGCCTCGCCTACGAGACCGCGGTGACGGCGCTGGCCGTCTCGCTCCAGGGGGAGGTACGGAAAGCCGGGGAGGTGCTCGCGGCGCAGACGGTTGACGGACTGGCCCGGCAGGAGGCCGCGCACCGGGCCGCGCACGAGCGGCAACTCGCCTCCGAGCAGCGGCTGCTGGCCTCGGCGGCTGATTCCCGGGCGGTGCTCGTGAGCCTGCTGCAGCGCATCGAGGAACACATCACTCGGCTGGAGGAGCTGGCGCGGCACGAGGAGACCGTGCGGGTGCGCACCCAGCAGGACCGCCAACTGCGCGCCTCGGCCCTGCGCAAGGAGCTGGACCTGCTCGACCAGTTGCGCGAGCGCCAGGAACGGCTTCTCGACGTCTGGACGGACCACCGGTCACCCGACGCCGTGACGGACACGACGGTGCCCGACGCCCGCCCGGGGAGACAGCCGTGAACCGGCCGCGCGGGGTGTCACTGGCCCAGGCGTCCGGATGGCTCTTCGCCGACCTGCTGCTGATGCTCGTCATCGTCGTCCTGGGCGGCCAGTCCCCCGACGCCGGCGACGATCCGTGCCCGGACTGCACCTCCGCCACCTCGCCCGCCTCCGCCACCTCACCGGCCACCGCTCCCCCGGCCCCCGCCGCTCCCGGACCAACAGGTCCACCGGGTCTGGACCCGCACAGTGAATCGATCGTGGTCGAGCACGTCGACGTGGCCGCGGTGCTGCGCCGCGACCCGCGGGCCCTGGCGGAAGTGGAACGCGGAATACGCCGAAACGCGCGGCGGGTGGGGGGACCGCCTGGCGCGCCTG
>NZ_JBHYKH010001003.1:0-1238 GCF_042741275.1 Streptomyces sp. NPDC058964 | reverse complement strand
GTGCTGGCCCTCCTGGTCGCGGGCCCCGCCCTGTGATCACGTCGTGAGCAGCAGTTCCGAACTGATCGTCTCCCACAGCGCGTCGAACCACAGCCGCGACTGCTTCACGAACACCGCATCCCGCACGCCCCCGTCCTGCCCGAACGCGAACAGCGTCGAACGGATGCCCTCCACGTCGTACGTCTCCATCGGCTCGTGATCGATCTCGTGTTCACGCCGGCTGAGGGTGTAGTACGCGAAGAGGGCCTCCGCGCCGTTGAGCAGGTACAGCTTCACCGGCGGCGTGAAGGGCAGCGCGCGGAAGGAGACGCTGACGTCGATGCCGTGCGTGGCCCGCAGGCCCAGCAGGTTGTGCTGGAGCACCTGCCCCTGGGCGTTGCGCATGGCCAGCCACCGCTCGTGCACCGCGTCGTCGTCCCCTCGGCCGGCCACCGCCACGGGGAAGGCCAGGTCGATGTTCCGGCCCGGCAGCAGCACGCGTACGTCGATCTTGGCCGGTTTCCGCCGCCCCGCGTGGATCTGGCGCAGGGGTTCGCCGAGGGCGAGGGTGAGGGAGACCGAGGTCAGGCACAGGGCGTCGATCTCCACGTGCGGGGACGCGAAGGCCTCGGCGATGCGGGGCGCGAGGGCGACCGTGGTGGGCGCGGGCAGGGCGGCCGGGCCGGTCAGGGCCGCGTCCGGATCGGGCGCGACGGTCGCCGGGCTCCCCTTGGACACATTGGTGAGCAGGCGCTCCGACTGGAGGATGCGCAGGGCCTGGCGGACGGTGCCGCGCTCCACCCCGAACTCGTCGGCCAACTGGGCCTGGGTGGGCATGCGCTGGCCCGCCCGCAGCCGGCCGGACCTGATCCGGGCGCGCAGCTCGTCGGCCACCTCGCGGTGTGTCCTCTGCGGCCGCCGCGGTCCCTTGAGGCCGTCGACGAGGACGTGTTCCGGCTCCACGACCAAACACTACAACTTCTCGCCATCTTTGGGCAGTTCATCGGAAGGTGGTTATGAGACGCACCCAAGCGGAGATAACTACAGTGAAGTTGGCAGCCAACTTGAGCAACGTGGTCAAACCTTCAGAGGGTTGGCCGCCACGGTGAACAGGGGGTCCACCATGCCGCTCATCGCCATCGTCGTCGCCGCTCTGGCCATCGGGTTCGAGCAGCTCGTGCAGTCGAAGTACGGGCCGATGGGCGTCATCGCGTTCGTCGCGCTGTCCATCGGCATCAAGGCGAAGAACACCATGATCG
>NZ_JBHYKH010001002.1:0-1253 GCF_042741275.1 Streptomyces sp. NPDC058964 | reverse complement strand
AGTTATCTGGGGCGCCCCACAATCTTTTTAACACCCCCCCCCGGCCGCCCCCCCGCCCCGGGGCGCCCCCCCGCGGCACGGGTGGCTACGATCAGCCGCTGGTGAGGACGATCTTTCCGAACTGGTCGCCGGACTCGAGCCGTTCGAAGCCCTCGCGGGCGCGGTCGAGCGGCAGGACCTCGTCGATGACGGGGCGTACACCGGCGGCGGCGCAGAAGGAGAGCAGGTCCTCCAGCTCGTCCTTGGTGCCCATCGTGGAGCCGACGACCTTCAGCTCCAGGAAGAAGATGCGGGTCAGTTCGGCGTGCGAGGGGCGGTCGCCGCTCGTGGCACCGGAGATGACAATGGTGCCGCCGGGACGCAGCGACTTCACCGAGTGCGACCAGGTGGCGGCGCCGACGGTCTCGATCACGGCGTCCACGCGCTGGGGCAGCCGCGCCCCCGACTCGACGGCCTCCACGGCGCCGAGCTCCAGGGCCCGCTTGCGCTTCGCCTCGTCGCGGCTGGTGGCGAAGACACGAAGACCCGCCGCCTTGCCGAGCATGATCGCGGCCGTGGCGACACCGCCGCCTGCGCCCTGGACGAGGACGGAGTCCCCGGGCCGTACGCCCGCGTTGGTGAAGAGCATCCGGTACGCCGTCAGCCAGGCCGTGGGCAGGCAGGCGGCCTCCTCGAAGGAGAGACCCCTGGGCTTCGGCAGGATGTTCCAGGTCGGCACGGCGACCTGCTCGGCGAAGGTGCCCTGGTAGCGCTCGGTCAGGATCGAGCGGGGCTCGTCGGGGCCCACCCCGTGGCCGGTCTGGCCGATGACGGAGTGCAGGACGACCTCGTTGCCGTCCTCGTCGACGCCCGCGGCGTCGCAGCCGAGGATCATCGGCAGCCGTTCCTCCGGGAGGCCGACGCCCCGGAGCGACCAGAGGTCGTGGTGGTTGAGGGAGGCGGCCCGGACGTTGACGGTGCTCCAGCCGGGGCGGGCCTCGGGGGCCGGGCGCTCCCCCAACTCAAGGCCGGAGAGCGGCTGGTCGCGGTCGATTCGGGCGGCGTAGACAGCGAACATGGGCACGACGATAGGTTCCCGATCACCAGGACGGAACCACGGCCCGCTGTGACACATGCCCTCTTGCGCAAATGGCGCGGGGGTCCGGGGCGACGGCGCCCGCGGTGACGACACCCTCGAAATCGCCTGAACGGGCGGGTGGGTCAGCAAAAAAATGGCCCCCGCCCCCCCGGGGGCCGGGGGCCGAGACACGGGA
>NZ_JBHYKH010001001.1:0-1255 GCF_042741275.1 Streptomyces sp. NPDC058964 | reverse complement strand
GCCGCGACCTCACGCGGCGGCCGCTCCCGGGACACGTCGGTCGGCGTGGGCTTGTAGACCAGCCCGAGCCGGTTCAGCTCCGCCTCGAACGCGCCCCGCGCCCCGCCGGCCTCTCTGGCGGCGGGCTGGTAACGGCCGGTCCCGTCCCTGGTGATCTTCCCCAGGAACGGCGTCACGAATGAGCCCTTGCCCATGTGCGTGACGACCAGCCCGTCCCGCTCCAGCACGCGGTAGACCTCGCGCGTCGTCTGGAAGGCGACGCCCTCCGCGGCCTGGAGCTCGGCAGATCTCGGCAGCTTCGCGCCCGGCGGGTAGTGCCGGCTCTCGATATTCGCTCGGAGATCGGCGGCGATCCGCTCGAGCTTGCCCGGCTCCTTCCTGGCCACGGCCTCCGTCCCTTCCGTCCGTGATGTTGGTCTGGCGCCCAAGCATGACATAGCTAGTTAGGTTCCGAAAGCGGCGACTTTCGAACGGTGTCGCGCGCCCTTAAAGCCCTGGTCAGACGCCCCTCCGAAACACACCTATCTAGATGGGTTGACACGCCTTACGCGCCGTGTCTTAATCGATCTCGCAACCACCTATCTAGATAGGCAGGGGGTTGCGTAACGCCCGGAGAGCAGCGCGTGATGGCGGCTTGAAGGAAGCGTCTGGATCTTGAAATCACCCATAGCAGGGAACACGCCGGAAACCCGTGGACCGCCAGCCTTCGAGCACGTGGGAGGTCGGAAACATGGCGGTGAAGACCGGCACCCGATGGCTTCCGAGTCGTCGCGGTCCAGCACCTCGCGCGTCGCGCGTCGTGCCGGAGCCGCGCCTACTCGGCACCCGGTCCCCGAGGCGATTGGAGCGCCCCGGAGACCGCGCACACCAGCACCAGACACACCCGGAGGCACCACATGATCCGCAACGCCACCTCCCGCGCGCGTCGCGCATTCCGCACCGTCGCCGACGCCGTCCGCTCCACCGTGACCCCGGGCTCCCTGGTCCGCTCCCGCTCCGCCGAGACCGTCGCCGACCCGGCCGACGTCTTCACCCCCGAGGAGATGCCGGCGCCCGAGGAGATCGAGACCAGCGCGGCCGCCTACCTGACCGCCTGCGACGAGGCTCGCGCCGCCGACCGGGGCAAGCGCAAGTCCCGCAAGCTGCTGGACCGCCTGCCCTCCGGGGTCTACGGCCGGTTCACCGTGGAGCGCACCCCGTCCTCGCGGACGACCGTCGACCTCGACGAGGTCCGTGCCACCTATGCCCGGCTCCC
>NZ_JBHYKH010001000.1:0-1263 GCF_042741275.1 Streptomyces sp. NPDC058964 | reverse complement strand
GCGACTTCGGCAGGCCGGTACGTGACCCGGTCGGGTGATGCCGTGACGTCGGGAGAACCTGCCCGGTTGCGGCGACGTCCTGTGGGGCATGAAGCCGACCAGGGATGTGCACGTGGCCGAGCCGGGTCTGCTCGTGGTGGACCTTGCGGCTGCCGATGACGACACGGCGTTCGCCATGCAGAACGCGATTGCCCGGAGGTGGGCCACCGCGCCGGCCGAGCACGTCACACGCCAGCCCGGGGAGCAGGGTGCGCGGCTGCGCTGTTACGTGGACCTGCGCCAAGAAACTCGCTGCTCCTGAAAACTCCGCGGGGCGATGACCAGACAGCCGGCAACCGTGCCGGCCCATGCACAGGGGAAACCGCCGGCCCTGTGCAGCCGGTCGGCTCGTGGGCCCGGCCGGGCTGTGCACGAGGCCCGTCCGCCGGGACCAAGGTCGGATGGTTCCAGGACCCGGAGCCGGACTCCGTCCGGCTGTCGGCGCACGCGAGAATCCGCTGTTCCTGCGTGACGGTGCGTGCCCGTCGGTTGATGCGGCAACTAGGCTGGTGCGTCCGCAGGTGGGGTGTCTGGAGTGCGTGGGGCGGGGGCCGTGCGCGGGGGAGGGGAGAGCGGTGCGCCTTTCAAAGGTCAGGATCGTGAATTTCCGGAATTTTCGGGATCTGGTGATTGATCCTTTCCCGACTCCTGCGGTGATCGTAGGGGAGAACGGGGTTGGCAAGAGCAATCTGCTGTACGCGCTGCGCCTGGTCCTCGACCCGGACCTGTCCAACCGGTGGCGCAGACTCCAGGCCGACGACATCCATGACAGTGCGCCGCCCTTGCCTCAAGGAGTCGAGGTCAGGGTCGAAGCCGAGCTAGCCGACTTCGACGATGATGACGACGCCATCGCGACCCTCGACGGCGCGATCATCACCGAGGACGGGCAGCCCCGCGTCGCCCGGCTGACCTATCTGTTCCAGCCCAAGCTGGCAGTCGGTGCAGTCTTCGGCGCCCAGCCCAGCGAGCCGCTGACGCCCGACGACTACTCCTGGACCATCTACGGCGGCGACGATGCGGGCGTCGACATGCGCCACGCCAAGGAATACGTCCCGTTGTCCGTGCTGCCCGCCCTGCGCGACGCCGAGGGCGACTTCTCCCGCGCCGACCGCAGCCCCCTGGTCCGGCTGCTGCGCGAGCGGCCCCCGGCCCCCGACATCGTCGCCTCCACTCTGGACGCCCTGAAACAGGCCCGCAACCAGCTGGCCCAGGACGCCTCCATGC
>NZ_JBHYKH010000999.1:0-1275 GCF_042741275.1 Streptomyces sp. NPDC058964 | reverse complement strand
TGGGTTTTGTGTGGTTGAAGCGCCCTTTGGGGCCCCACTGGGTGGGGTTTGCCGCGGCGCAAGTACGGAAGGTTCGGCTATCATGATCGGCATGACGACGTTCTGCGGTTTCTGGTGGGCCACCGATCCGGTGGCCTGATACCCCAACACGTCATGTATTCGGCCGTCCGGTGGGCGGCCGTTCCTTGTGTTCCGGGCCCCTGCTGGACTCGACGCCAAGGACGGCGAACCAGTGGACGACAAGCCCCTCCAGCAGCCCCGGACCGGCACCGGCCCCGACGGGCTCTCCTGGCCGCACGTGCTCGCGGTGCTGGCCGCCGGCCGGGACCTCCAGGCCCAGGACACCCGGTGGGTCATGCGCCGGGTCCTGGACGACGACTTCCGGCCTGAGCAACTCGCGGCCTTCCTCATGGGCCTGCGGGTCAAGGGCGAGAACGCCGCCGAACTGTCCGGGCTCGTCGAGGCCGCGCTCGACCACGCCGTGCCAATCGACGTCGACGGTGGTCGGTGCGTCGACCTTGCAGGCACCGGCGGTGACGGCGGCTCGACCGTCAACGTCTCGACCATGGCCTCCATCGTCGTCGCTGCGTGCGGAGTGCGCGTTGTCAAGCACGGCGGGCGCTCGGCGTCGTCCCGGTGCGGCACCGCCGACGTCCTCGAGGCCCTCGGACTCCCGCTCGACCTGCCGCCCGCCGCCGTCGCCGACGTGGCCCGACGGGCAGGAATCACTTTCTGCTTCGCCCCCGCCTTCCACCCTGCCCTGCGCAACGCCGCCCCGGTACGCCGCGCGCTCGCCGTCCCGACCGTGTTCAACCTGCTCGGCCCGCTGCTCAGCCCGGCCCGGCCCCGTTTCCAGGTGGTTGGAGTTGCCGACCTGCGAGCCGCGCCGGCCATCGCTGAGGTACTTGCCGCGCGCGGGACCTCGGCCCTGGTCGTGCGCTCCGAGGACGGCACGGACGAGCTGACGACAGCCGGGCCGGCGAGGATCTGGACGGTCCGCGGGGGCACCGTCACCCCGGAGCTCCTGGAACCGGCCGCCCTGGGCCTCGCGCCCGCGCCGACCGGAGCACTGGCCGGCGCCGGGCCCGAGTACAACGCACGCGTCCTGCGCCGGGTGGTGGCCGGAGAAGCTGGCCCGGTTCTCGACACCGCCCTGCTCAACGCAGCAGCGGCCCTGATCGCCGCCGACCCTCGACCCGGGCCCCTGGTCCCCCGCTTCACACCCGCCCTGCACCGGGCCCGGCAGGCCGTGGCCTCGGGAGCGGCGCTGAAGAC
>NZ_JBHYKH010000998.1:0-1281 GCF_042741275.1 Streptomyces sp. NPDC058964 | reverse complement strand
GCGCGTCCGGTGGGAGCGACGGGACGACATCCATGAAGCCTTCCTCGGGCTCGCAACATGTCTCATCACCTACAGACATGTACGACGCCTTTGTTAGGACCTCTAAGCGGGCTTCGGCTACCAGTTGCAGTTCCGGCTGACTGTGCTGGCCCGCTGGAAGCTGCCCGCACACGCCTGGGCCTTGGGCATCGCACTGCTGACGGTGGCCCTCAGTGTCGGCCAGGCGGTGGGCCCCCTGGTCTCCGGGCTGCTGTACGACTCCTCAGGAGGTATCGCCAAGGGCCTCTGGCTGGACAGCCTCGCACCGTGCACCTCCCGGCTGTGCGGGAGTGACGACGCCCTGCGCACCCGGGCCCGATGACGCGCACCTGCACAGAGGGCCGAAATCGTGGGAAACAGGTCCGGGGGTACGGCCATGGCCACGCGGGCGCATCCGGTTGCCCGTCACGTGCCGCCCGATGCTCCGCCGCACAGGCCCCCTCGGAGGTCGCCGTGCCGTCCCGTCCGCGCCATCCCCACCCTGCAGCTCACCAGGCCGTATTTGCCATGGACGCCCCACGCCGGATGACGCCGCCTGTGACGGCTCCTGCTCGGACAGCTGTGGTGGCACTGCCCGCCGAACCAGCGAGCGTGAGCCTCGCCCGCCGGTGGGCAACCGACCTGCTCACCCAGTGGGGAGTGAGTGCGGACGACCTCGACACGACCGCACTGGTCATCGGTGAACTGGCCGCCAACACCGTCCGCTACGGCCACCGGGAGATGACCATCCGCCTTCTGCAACAGGAGCATTGGCTGTATCTGTGTGTGACGGACTCCGGCGCTCCGTTGGCAACCCCCCGGCTTGTCATCCCGCAGGAACTGGCCGAGCACGGACGCGGCCTGGCCATCGTCGAGGCACAGGCCGAAACGATCGAGGTGACCCGCGAGCCGGAGGGATGGCGCGTTGGTGTGGTCCTGCCGGTGACGACGGCTGGAAATCCGGTGACGCAGTCCGCCGCCGGCGTGGCGTGACGCGGCCAAGCACCGCCCGCGGGTGTCGGCCGCTGTCGACGGCCCGGATGGCACGGTGAAAACGGAAACGTCCGTGACCCACCGCTATGGGGCTTCGCCATGAGCAGGTCCTGCCGGGCCTCGCGAAGGTGTCCCCAGCTCGCGTGCCGCCAGAGCCCAGCTGAGTTCCACCGCGGTGTCCGGTGCGTCAAGGCTGGTGCCGGTCAGCTCCTCGAAACGGCGCAGCCGGTAGCGGACGGTGTTGTCAGTGACGTGCGCGCTGCGGGCGAC
>NZ_JBHYKH010000997.1:0-1289 GCF_042741275.1 Streptomyces sp. NPDC058964 | reverse complement strand
GCCCATTGTGCTGTCGGGTGTTCAACTGCTTCCGGACCGCGATTGGACACCGCCGCTTCAAGGTCGACGCCCTCATCGGAGGTTCACACGTGCTGCTCTCGGAAGACGACGTGGCGCTGTTCGCGCGGGTCAGTGGCGACCAGAACGCGCTGCACTGCTCGCCCGGCCATGCCCGCCGCACCCCCTTCGGGCGGACCGTCGCCCACGGTGTCCTCGCCGTCCTGGCGACGCTGGACGAACAGGCGGCGGACGCCGGGGCGGGCGCCACGGCTGTCGAGGCCGACTTCGGCAACCCGGTGGTCCCCGGCGTGCGTTACCGCTCCGAGGCGTTGGGCGAGGCCAGGACCGGCCTCGGCTACCGGCTGCTCGACGGGGACCGTACCTGCCTGACCGTACGTGTGCGTCCCGGCGCCCCGGCGGACCTTGATCCGCTGCCCGTGCCGCAGGACCGGCCGGCTGCCCGGCACGGGATCGAGGACCTGCCGTCGGGCACCGCGGTGTCCGGAGAGTACGGCCCGGAGGGGACCCACGCGCTGCGCGGGCGGTTCCCGGTCGCGGCCCGGCTGCTCGGGCCGACGCCGCTGGCCTGCTTGTTGTGGTCGAGCTATGTGGCCGGGATGCGCCTGCCGGGAGAGAACTGCCTGCTCGGCCGGGTGGCGCTGCGCTTCCTGCCGGTCGCCGCGCGGGGGCCGGCGCGGCTGTCGTACAGCGCCCGCGTCGTCCACACCGACCTGCGCTTCGGACTGGTGTCGATCGTCGGACAGATCACGGCGGACGGCGTGGTCGTCGCCGAGTCCGAGATCGAGGCCATGGTCCGCACGCCCGCGCCGCCGGCCACCGCGGCCGCGCTGGGCGAGCACTTGAGTCCGTCGACCCGGCTGCGGGGCGCGTCGGCCGTCGTCGTCGGCGGCAGCCGCGGGCTCGGTGCGGCTCTGTCGCTCGCCCTGGCATCACAGGGCGCCGAGGTCTTCGTCGGGCATCGGGACACGCTGCCCCCTGCCCTGAGGGCCGAGGCCGAAGGGCTGCCGGGGCGGCTGCACTCCGTGCCCGGCGACGCCGCGGACCCGCGCTGGAGCGCCGAACTGCGCTCCCGCGTCGAGCGCGAGCACGGCCGGCTCGGTTTCCTGGTGTGCAGCGCGGCCCCACCCCTGCGCACGCTCGACCTGGCCGCCACCGACCTGGAACGGATGGACGCGTTCCTGACCGGTTCGCTGCGGCTGGTCAGCGCGCCGATGACCGGGCTGCTCCCGCTCCTGGAGCCGGGGAGGGGCCGATGCCTGGTGATCTCC
>NZ_JBHYKH010000996.1:0-1290 GCF_042741275.1 Streptomyces sp. NPDC058964 | reverse complement strand
TGCGGCATCGTCTGGTCGGTCGGTCCGGTGAGGATGGGGTAGCCGCGGTGGTCGCGTCGTCCGGCTCGGCCACCGGGGAGGGCGTCGCGTTCGACGACGGTCACCCGGCGGCCGGAACCCAGCAGGTGCAGGGCCGCCGACAGGCCCGACAGGCCCGCGCCCACCACCACGACGTGATCCGTCCGGCCGCGCACCGTCCTCATCGCCGCCCCTTTCCGGCGCCCAGCGGTGCGCCCCCGTCGTCCACCGCTCTGGTGCGGGGGCCGGGCCCGCAGCCGGCCGCTGCTCGCAGCAGCTCCCGCAGCCGCCCGGCGGCAGGCTCCGGCAGGGCGGCTTCCGCCAGCCGGCGCAGGCCGCGGACGCCGAGCCGCTCCGCCCGGCGTTCCACCGCCTCGCGGGCTCCGGTGCGTTCCAGCACCCGCCGCACCTCGGCGAGCCGGTCCTCGGTCAGCCGACGGGCACCCACACAGTCGTCCAGCACGGCCAGCGCCTCGGTGTCGCCGTCGGTCCCGGCCCTGGCCCGGGCCACGGCGACCAGATGGGTCGGCTTGCCCTGCCGGATGTCGTCGCCCGAGGGCTTGCCGGTGGCACGGGGTGCTCCGAACACTCCGTGCAGGTCGTCACGGAGCTGGAAGGCGATGCCCGCGCAGCGTCCGGCCGCCGACAGGATCTCCGTGGTCCGCGCGTCGGCCCCGGCGAGCGCGGCACCGAGGACCATCGGCCGTTCGACCGAGTACAGCCCGCTCTTCAGACAGGCGATCCGTACAGCGCGGGCCGCGGAGGGCGTCCCGGTCACCTGACCGTGCAGGTCGAGGTACTGCCCGGCGACCATCTCGGTGCGCAAGACCCGCCAGATCTCCCGTACGGCGTCGGCCACCGGCGCCGGCAGGGTCGTACCGGCGACGACGTCGTCCGCCCACGCCAGGGCCAGGTCGCCGACGAGGACCGCCGCGGCCTTCGCGAAGTCCGGGCCGGCCTCGGGGTACTGGTGAGCGATGTCGGTGTGCAGCGCGGCGCGGCCGCGGCGCAGGGGGGAGTCGTCCATCACGTCGTCCTGCACCAGTGCGCACGTCTGCAGAAGTTCGAGGGCCGCCGCGATCCGCAGCACGGCCGCGGTGTGCCGGGCCTCTCCCCGGCCGGCGCGGAAGGACCACCACAACAGCTGGGGACGGACCCGCTTGCCACCGTGCAGGGTGAAGGCGGCGAGCCGGGCGGCCAGGTCGTCGCCGAAGACGGTGTCGAGCGTCCGGCAGTGGGCGAGGCGCTCGCCGATGATCTGCTCCAGGCAGC
>NZ_JBHYKH010000995.1:0-1300 GCF_042741275.1 Streptomyces sp. NPDC058964 | reverse complement strand
GCCAGCGTCCCTCCCCGTCCCCCCGCCCCGAGCGCGCTCGGTGGGGCGGTGGGGCGGGCGGGCGCGGGCGCGCTCGTGCTCCACCCCCACCCCCCCCCCCCCCGCCGCCCCCCCCGCCTGGACCGGGTCACGCACGGCACCCTCCAGTCCGGCGACAAGGTCTGGCTCACCCCGAACGTGTACATCGGCAACCCCGGTTCCGCGCTCGGCCTCGACCACGCCGACATCGACGTCCCCGGCGAACTCGGCGCGCTGCCCGCCTGGTTCGTGCCCGGCCACCGGGACACCTGGGTGATCACCGTGCACGGCCTGGGCACCACCCGCGAACACCCGATGAACGTCATGGGGTTCCTGCACCACAGGCGCCTGCCGATGCTCGACCTCGCCTACCGCGGCGACCTCGGCGCGCCCCGCCCGCCCGACGGCCTCAACCACCTCGGCGAGACCGAGTGGCGCGACCTGGACGCGGCGATCCGCTACGCCGTCCGCTACGGCGCCCGCCGCGTCGTCCTGTACGGCTGGTCCACCGGCGCCACCATGGCCCTGCGGGCAGCCCTGCACTCCTCCGTCCGCGAACACGTCGCCGGGCTCGTCCTGGACTCGCCGGTGCTCAGCTGGGAGGCCACGCTGCGCGCCCTGGCCACGGCCCGGCGCACCCCGGATGCCCTGCTGCCGCTCGCGGTGCGGGCCGCCCAGGGCCGCGCCGGCCTGCACACCGACCACGTCGCCGAGACCGCGGACCCCGCGCAGCTCACGGTGCCCACCCTGATCATCCACGGCCCGGACGACGAGGTGGCCCCCTGGAAGTACTCCCGCCGACTCGCCGCCCTCCGTCCCGACCGCGTCTCCCTGCACACCGTGCCCCACGCCCCGCACGGCGCGATGTGGAACGCCGACCCGAGGGAGTACGAGGAGCGGCTGCGCCGTTTCCTGACCCCGCTGATGTGACGTTCCACGCCCGCCCACGCCCGCCCGGGGCGGCGCCGCAGAAGCCGGTCCCGGCCGTTCCGTTCAAGCCCGTACGACTGGCCTGATCCCGTCTCCCCGGGCCCCGCCGGACCGTGTGCGTTGGCCAGCCCCGTCGCCCGCCGTGACATTCCGTTTGGGTTTTCGGACCGTCAACCGGAAGACTGCACCCGTGACGTCCCGTATCCCGCGCGACTCCAGGCTTCGACTCGTCCGCCCGCGACCCCTGGCCGCCGCCCCCCAAGCGATGACCCAGCGGCGTCCGCGCCGCGCCGCGCCACGGCCCCCCCACGGCCCCCCCCCCCCGCCCCGCCGGCGCCCCCCCCCCCCCCCC
>NZ_JBHYKH010000994.1:0-1303 GCF_042741275.1 Streptomyces sp. NPDC058964 | reverse complement strand
GTCGTCCTCCACCCCCGCGAAGAGCATCTGCAGCGCGATCGCGCCCGCGACGGCCACCGCGATGCCGTTGACCATGCGGGCCGCCGTTCCGCTGCTCAGCTGCAGCCTGCGCACGGCCAGCTGCCAGGCGACGCCACCGGCACCGAGCCGGGCGACGACGGCCTCCACGATCCACGGCAGCAGCGCGGTCACGCCGACCAGGAGCAGGACGACACCGCCGGTCACCAGGTGCTGGTTGAAGTCGCCGTTGTCCCGTCCGTCGCCGATCATCGGGTAGAGCATCGCCAGACCGGCCAGCGGCAGCAGCAGCCGCCACCACAGCCGGCGCCGGGGCGGCCGGCCCGCGCGCACCACGCCGAGCGGTTCGATCACGACCCCGCGCAGCGCGAACAGCGTTACCAGCACCGCCGCCGCCGGCACGGCCATCGCGACCAGCAGGGCGAGCAGCGGCGAGGGGTTGAGGTAGCTCGGGAACACGCTGATGCGGAACACCTCGGCGGTCCCCGCGAGCTGCCGCCCGATCATGAAGAACCCGGCCCCGAAGACCAGCCCCAGCACCCCCCCCGCCAGCGCCTCACCGGCGGCGATCCGCCGGGTCATACCGCTGTCGGAGCCCACCAGCCGCAGTGCCGCCAGCCGCCGGTCCCGCCGCTCCCCGCCGAACCGCACGGCCGCCGCGATGAAGACCGCGACCGGCATCAGCAGCACCACGAAGACCACGAGGATCAGCAGGAGCAGCACCGGGTCGGACCGCTCGGACGCCGGATTCGGATCCCCGAACCGGTCGATGCGTACGATCCGGCCGCTGTCGATGTGCTGAGCGAGCCCTTCGGCGCCCTGGTAGTAGGCGAGTTCGGCCGATCCGATCAGCCCCTCCTCCCCGATGGTGCCGATGATCCGGTCCGGCAGCCGCTCGCGCAGCAGCGCGCCGGAGTCCGACTCCAGCAGCTCCTTCAGCGCGGGGGAGACGACCATCTCGCCCTTGGCCGGGAACCTCTCCACCCCCGGGGGCAGCGGCGCCCGCGGCCCTTCGGGTTCGATCGCCCGGCCCCGGACGGTGTCGTCGCGGAAGTCCGAACCGACGTTGGCGACCACGAGGGTGTCGTCCGCCTTGGCCGGCCGCTCGTCGGTGAAGGTGATGTCGGTGCGCGCGGCCTCCCGCTCGTGCCGGACGTCGAGCGCGTTGGGGATGGCCGTCGTCAGCAGCAGCAGCGCCACGCCGAGCCCGACGCCGACCGCCGTCAGCACCGCCCGGGTCCACCCCTCGCGCCCGCCGGTGAAGGCGAAGCGGACTCCCATGGCC
>NZ_JBHYKH010000993.1:0-1303 GCF_042741275.1 Streptomyces sp. NPDC058964 | reverse complement strand
CCTCCCAGGCGACCTGGTGGGTGTAGGCGCGGTTGACGGCGATGTCGACGGCGCAGTCGGCGAGCATGCCCTGGACCAGCTGGTACGTGGCGATGGGGGCGCCGAACTGCTCGCGCTCCACGGCCCAGTCACGGGCCAGTTCCAGCGCCCGCTCGGCCGCACCGGTGGTGCGTGCCGCGATCATCAGGCGTTCCTCGGTGAACCAGGAGCGGGTGATGTCGTACCCCTCGCCGATGCCGCCGAGCACCGCGTCCTCGTCCACCTGGACGTCGGTGAACGTGAACTCGGGGTGCTCGTAGACGAAGGTGTGCATGAAGCGCGGGACGCGCGTCATCTCGATGCCGGGGGTGTCCTTGTCGACGAGGAACAGCGTCGGGGCGCGCTCCGGGCCCGCCGCGGCGAGGACGATCATGAAGTCGGCGTGGTCGCCGACCGTCACGAACCACTTCTCCCCGTTGAGCACCCAGCCCTGGTCGTTCTTCGTCGCCGTGGTGGCGAGGTTCTGCGGGTCCGACCCGGCACCGGGCTCGGTGACCGCGTAGCAGTCCCGCCGTTCACCCCTGATGACCGGGATCAGGAAGCGCTCGCGCTGCTCCGGGGTGCAGAACCGCAGTGCGTTGGCGGGCCGCCACACCATGTCCCACAGGGCGCCCGTGAGCCGGCCCAACTCCTCCTGGACGGTGACCTGTTCGGCGATGGTGAGGCCGGCGCCGCCCCATTCGGCCGGCATGTTGACGGCCTGGAGGCCAGCGTCGAGCACCGCGTCGCGGATCGTGGCGTGCGCGCTCGCGGGCAGGCCGTTGTCCTCCTCGCACCGGCTCTCGTAGGCGGCGATGAAGTCGGTGAGGGCACGCGCGTCGGCCTTGAGCTGTACCTGGCGCGGGGTGAGGCGGAAGTCCATGGAAGTCCTCGCTGTGTGGTGATCGGGAGTGGGCGGGGTCAGTGCGTGGGCAGGGCGAGTGCGCCCGTGCCGCGCTTGATGAGCTCGTTGGCGATGATCAGCCGCTGGATCTCGGAGGTGCCCTCCCAGATGCGGTCGACGCGCAACTCGCGGTAGATGCGCTCGACGGGACAGGAGCGGTCGTAGCCGCGCCCGCCGAAGATCTGCAGGCACCGGTCGGCGACCCGGCCCGCGGCCTCGCTCGCGGCGAGCTTGGCGGTGGAGGCCTTGGCGTGCAGGGTCTTGCGGTCGGTGTGCGGCTGGTCGGCCTCCCAGGCGACCTGGTGGGTGTAGGCGCGGTTGACGGCGATGTCGACGGCGCAGTCGGCGAGCATGCCCTGGTCAAGCTGGTACGTGGCGATG
>NZ_JBHYKH010000992.1:0-1315 GCF_042741275.1 Streptomyces sp. NPDC058964 | reverse complement strand
CCGAAGGACGCCGTCTCCGACGTGAACCGGTCACCGGTGAGCTGCATACCGTCACCCGAGTCCCCCGCGAACCGGATGATCACCCGGTCGAGGCGCTTGACGCCCTTCGCTCCACCCGGTTTGCGCTGTTCTCCCACGACGGCTTCGTCGGCCTGTTCCGCTGGGCTGCTGACCTGGCTGGTCACTGAACTGGACCTCCTTCGAGGCGGCTGTCCGGGCGTGGTCGTCCCAAGGACCCTGCCAGGATCAACCCTACGTCGGTTAGGGTCGCCTTCCCTCGGCCGTTCGCATGATGGACGGCGTCATGAGACGACTCGTCGCCCTGACTTGTCATGACTGTTCGCCCCCCGGGCTGGCTCTGGAGACGCTCCCCACTTGTCGCTCGGTTCTCGTTCGGGACTTCGCTGCCAGTGTCGGGCCATCACGAGTTCAGGTAGGTGAGGACGGCCAGAACACGCCGATGGTCCCCGTCGCTCGGCGACAGGCCCAGCTTCAGGAAGATGTTGCTGACGTGCTTCTCCACGGCTCCGTCGCTGACCACCAGCTGCCTGGCGATCGCCGAGTTCGTCCGCCCCTCGGCCATCAGTCCCAGGACCTCCCGCTCGCGCGGGGTGAGGCCCGCGAGCACGTCCTGCTTGCGGCTGCGCCCGAGCAGCTGGGCGACCACCTCCGGGTCCAGGGCCGTGCCGCCCTGCGCCACCCGCACCACGGCGTCGACGAACTCCCGCACCTCGGCGACCCGGTCCTTGAGGAGATAGCCGACGCCGCGGCTGGAACCGGCCAGCAGCTCGGTGGCGTAGCGCTCCTCCACGTACTGTGACAGCACCAGCACGCCGAGGCCGGGATGCGTCTTGCGCAGCCGCACCGCGGCCCGCACTCCCTCGTCGGTGTGCGTCGGCGGCATCCGTACGTCCGCCACGACCACGTCCGGCAGCATGCTCTGCGAGTCCAGGTCGGCGATGGTCTTGATCAGCGCCTCCGCGTCCCCCACCCCGCCGACGACCTCGTGCCCGCGATCGGTCAGCAACCGGGTCAGGCCCTCCCTGAGCAGCACTGAGTCCTCGGCGATGACCACTCGCACCCTGTTCTCCACGATCTTCCGGCCCCCCACAACCCGTCTCTCCGCAGCGTCCGTCCGTACGAAAGTCCAGCATTCCAGCATTCGGACCGGACCGCGCCCGGGCAACGGGAACAGGGGCACGGCATGTCAGGTTCCGTGCCCCCGGGCGGCTTGTTCTCGATCATTCCGACGCGATCCGGCCGCCCCGGGTCGTCGGGAGGGCGGCCGGAGGGACCGGGCGTACGGCCGTACGGC
>NZ_JBHYKH010000991.1:0-1316 GCF_042741275.1 Streptomyces sp. NPDC058964 | reverse complement strand
GTTGACGCCGGCCAGGACGTGGTCCGGGCCCCAGGAGGCGAGGCGCGGCGCGATCTCGTCGGCGGGCAGAGCCACCGACGCCATGTCCCCGTTGCCGACGAGGGGCATGAGTTCCTTGCTCCACAGCGCCACCGCGCGGGCGCCGTCCCGGAGGTCCACGCCTCCCGTGGCGTGGGCGGCGGCGAGGTCGCCCATGCTGTGGCCCACGACGGCGTCGGGCCGGACACCGAAGGACCGCCACAGTTCGGTGAGGGCGGCGCTGACCGCGTAGAGGGCCGGCTGGACGATCTCGACCCAGGGCGTGGTGCCGGCGGCGGCCACCGTGGCGAGGGCTTCGGTCAGCGACCAGCCCGACTCGACGGCGAAGACATCGGCGCACCGCGCCATCGCGTCCGCGAACACCGGTGATTCGTCGACGAGTTGCATGGCCATGCCCGGCCACTGAGATCCCTGGCCCGGGTAGACGAAGGTGACGGGTGCCGCGGCGTCCGCCGTTCCGCGCGCGACCGCCGGATGCGGGCTGCCGTCAGCGATGGCGGCAAGCCCGTCGCGGAGTTCGGCACGGGTGGAGCCGACGATCACCGCGCGGTGGGGCAGGCGCCGGTCCTGGCAGGCGAGCGCGGCACCGAACGCGTCGGCGCCGAGGTCCGGCCGTGCGTCGAGGTGGGCGGTGAGCCGGCGTGCCCAGGCGCGCAGCGCGCCGTCGTCCGCTCCCGACAGGGCCCACGGCAGGACCGCCCCTTCGGCAGCTGCAAAAGTGTTCTCAACCTGACGGGAACTGCCGTTCACACCTGACTCCTAGTCGTCCACACATACCAGGGAGCGGGCCTCTGCAAAACATGGCCTGCGGAAATGCCGGCCACACCGACTGCGACCTGACCGAAGGGGAGAGTCACCACAGAAATAGTCAATCGACTGTACCCCATAAACGGTCTACTACCGTTGACCAGTGGCCAGTTGAACGTACACTAGCCAGCGACCCCGACCAAGGCTTCTATGGTCGACAAAATCGAATCGTTTTCAAGAATACGCAGGTCACAGGCGCCACTTCAGTGGCGGGGCACGCATATCCCAGCGATGGAATATCGACCATCAAGCTTCCCTTTAGCTGGTCTCGACCAACCTGCGCAATGATATGGCCGACGCGATTTAGGCCGCCCGTAACCGGCAGCGCCAACTCCTGGACAGCGGCAACCAATCGAAGGGCCGGTGAGCCTTGCTACCCGAGGAAAAATCCCAAGCGCATTCCCCTGCCGACACGGCCGGTGACCGGGGAAGCCTGTCCGAACGGCTGCCGTCGCTGACCGGGTTGAGGT
>NZ_JBHYKH010000990.1:0-1317 GCF_042741275.1 Streptomyces sp. NPDC058964 | reverse complement strand
CTGCGGGCCAACTTCCGCGCCCAGGTGACCGAACGCCTCGCCGAACGCCTCACCGGTCCCGACCCTGGTCTGCGCGCCGAACTCGCCGTCGCCACCCTCGTCGGCCTGGGCGTGATGTATGGCATCGCGCGCGGCCCGCATCTGCGCGGGACCCCGGTCGACGACATCGCCGACCGCTACGGGCCCCTCGTACAGGCGCAGTTGACGCCCGCCTCCTGACGCCGTGCCCGGCGGCAGACCGCTCGCCGGACGACGGGCCACTCGGGTGGGCGAGGAATGCGCGGGTGAGCGAACGGAGCGGCCCGTTCCGCGTCCTCCCGCGCCGGATGACAGACTGGCGGCATGGACGAACGCGTAATGGGCAGGTCGGGGCAGCGGGCATCGGTCGTCGGCCTCGGCACGTGGCAGCTGGGCGCCGACTGGGGCCAGGTGGACGACAAGGAGGCCCTGACCGTGCTGGAGACGGCGGCCGAGTCGGGGGTGACCTTCTTCGACACGGCCGACGTGTACGGCGACGGACGCAGCGAGCAGACCATCGCCACCTTCCTCAGCGGCCGGCCGGACCTGCATGTGCTGGTGGCCACGAAGATGGGCCGCCGGGTCGACCAGATCCCGGAGAACTACGTCCTCGACAACTTCCGCGCCTGGAACGACCGCTCACGCCGCAACCTCGGTGTCGACCGGATCGACCTGGTGCAGCTGCACTGCCCGCCGACGCCCGTCTACTCCTCGGACGAGGTGTTCGACGCCCTGGACACCATGGTCGAGGAGGAGCGCATCGCGGCGTACGGCGTCAGCGTGGAGACCTGCGAGGAGGCGCTGACCGCGATCGCCCGGCCGGGTGTGGCGAGCGTGCAGATCATCCTCAACCCGTTCCGGATGAAGCCGCTGCGCGAGGTGCTCCCGGCCGCCCGGGAGGCGGGCGTCGGCATCATCGCCAGGGTGCCGCTTGCCTCCGGCCTGCTGTCGGGCAAGTACACCAAGGACACGGTCTTCGCCGCCGACGACCACCGCACGTACAACCGGCACGGCGAGGCCTTCGACCAGGGCGAGACGTTCTCCGGCGTCGACTTCGCCACCGGCGTGGAGGCGGCCGCCGAGTTCGCCGCGCTCGCCCCGCAGGGGTACACCCCGGCCCAGCTGGCCCTTCGCTGGATCGTCGAGCAGCCCGGGGTGACCACCGTGATCCCGGGCGCCCGCTCGCCGGAGCAGGCCCGAGCCAACGCGGGCGCCGCCAAGCTGCCGCCGCTGCCCGAGGAGACCGTCGCCGCGATCCGGGAGCTCTACGACCGCCGCATCAAGGACCAGGTCGAGAAC
>NZ_JBHYKH010000989.1:0-1325 GCF_042741275.1 Streptomyces sp. NPDC058964 | reverse complement strand
CACCCACCCCGGCGGGCGGGGCCCCCGCCTGGCCCGGCCGGGTCGATCGGGACTCCGTCCCCGCTGGCGCCGCGGGGGGGGGTCGGGGCGGGGGCGTGGGCCCCCACGACCCGGTCGGCGAGTACGAGTCGTGTGATCGGTGCGCCAAGGAACGTCCTTGTCCGCAGCAGCGTGCGGGCCAACCGGTGTCCCAGGAAGCCGAACGCACCCGTGATGACGACTCTCACGTTGCCTCTCTTCGCGTGCGTGCGGGGGCGTGACACCGTCCAGTGCGACGGGTGGACCGCGAACGACGGCTACGGCGAACTACCCACGCCGGTACATCGGCGAAACGCCCGGCCCACGACCGGGTCCGCCGCCGGCGCCTCGGGGGCGACCTCGCCTCCAACGGCTCTGGTCACACGGCCGCGGACTACGCCCGTGTCGGGCTCGCGCCCGGCCGGATCCAGCTCTGGGGGGACGGCTTCCACACCTCCGGTCAGAACGACGACCCGAACGTCTTCGTCTGGTGGTACCCGGATTTCACGGTCGACGACGGCACGGTCGTGTCCTTCGCGCCGAGCGCCCGGATCGACGACGGGTTCGCCCACGAGCCCGGCGAGGCCGGACGCAAGCCCAAGTCCAGCGTCATCGTGACCGACCCCGGCGGAACCAGCCACGGCGCGGTACACGCCTACGGCTGCGCCGAATTCTCCGGTTCCACGGACCGTTTCGACGTAGAGTCCCAGTCACCGGACGCAGCGACATCGAGGAAGAGGATTCTTGACCGAACACGTATTGCGGCCCATCGGGCACGTCGAGTCGGCGCTGAAGGATCAGGCGGCTGCGCCCCGGCAACCCGACGAGGGAGCTCCCGACGCCTGGCTCGTCCTCGACGACCAGTACCTCCCCGCCCTCGACGGCCTCACCCCGGGCTCCGACGCGCTGCTGCTCACCTGGCTCGACCGCGCGGACCGCGACACGCTCGCCGTCCACCCGCGCGGGGACAGCACCCGACCGCTCACCGGCGTCTTCGCCACCCGTTCACCCGACCGGCCCAACCCGATCGGCCTGCACACCATTCACATCCTGTCGGCCGCCGGCCCGCGCATCCACGTCCGCAACCTCGAAGCCCTCGACGGGACACCGATCCTCGACATCAAGCCGATCCTGACGCGCGACCGCTGACCGGGGCTCCCCCGTCCACTCAGTGGGGTCGCGGGCCGCCGGCCCCGCCCCCCCCACCCCCTCGCGCGCACACGTGACTCTGGGGGGGGGGGGGCGGCCCCCCCCCGCTTGCGCTTATTCGAACAAAGAACCACACCCACAGATGACGGCGGGCGCGC
>NZ_JBHYKH010000988.1:0-1327 GCF_042741275.1 Streptomyces sp. NPDC058964 | reverse complement strand
ACAGCCTGTGATCAAAGACGCGCAAGCCATACAGAAAGAAACTGGCATCCCTGCATCCATCATACTGGGTCAAATCATGTTAGAATCAGGCGGTTCAAACCCGGGCGGATTGTCCGGGCTTGCCTACTACTCTAAGAACCTATTTGGAATAAAGGGAAGAGGTACAGCAGGAAGTGCCACGATGGGTACGACCGAAGTATATAACGGTAAGACCTATCACGTGAAGGATGGCTTTGCAAAGTACAACAGCTATCAAGATTCCATACGCGCCCACGCGGAACTATTATCCAAGCCGCGTTATGCGTCAAAGCTGAAGAACGCAAAAAGCGTTGAGGACTATGCGAAGGGAATCAAAGCTGGAGGGTATGCAACAGACCCTAACTATGTAAATAAGCTTCTCGGCATTATCAGCAGTAACAACCTTCACCAGTACGATGATAAGGACATTACATTCAAAGGAACGTCAGGAGCCGGGGCGACAGGTGGGGATTCTTCATCTTCAGGCACTGACGACAAATCATATTTATCAAATATCATGTTCGGCGTGTTCAGATGGTCTCTTATTCTCGGGCTTGCTATCATTGCAATCGTGTTCTTTATGAAAGCCTTCCCAGCAGTCGGAGACGTTGCGAAAGGTACAGCATCCACCGCAATGGATTTTGTTCCGGGTGGTCGTGCTGTCAAATCTGTTTCTAAGGGAGCCAAAGCCATTAAGAAAGGACGCAGCGCGTCAAACCACATCAAGAAAGCCGCTACAATAGCAAAAGGAGTGAACAAGAATGCCGGAACTAGTCAAACAGCCGGGGGATGACCATAAAAAGAGTACATGGCGTGAACAGACCGTCACCATGCTACCGGGCGACATTACAACGGTTTATTTTGACGACACAAAGCCGAACCATTCAGCCATAACAAATAACACAAGTCAGATCGTGTACGTACACGAGCGCCCGAGCGTGTCGCCTAACAATTATCTTTTAGCCGTAGCGCCGGGGTCAACAAAGCTTTTGGCGCGACCGCTCGGCTATCACACAATCTACCTTGACGCCGCGATCGTGCAGCCCGAAAAAGTCCGGGTCGAATCTTGGATTGAGAAATTTACAGCGTCATCTATACCACAGTCCATTGACACCGTTCAGCTTGGGCAGATGACAGGAACCGTAGATATATCAGCGTTACCGCCGCTTGCGGCAGGCGACAAGCATATTGGGAGTGTTGAGATAGATAAGCCTGTCACACTCGGCGGGTATTCGATCCCGGCGACACAACCTGGACCAACTCGGGAAGCCGGAATGAATGACTTTAGGGTTGGTGGGGTGAGTGTAGG
>NZ_JBHYKH010000987.1:0-1328 GCF_042741275.1 Streptomyces sp. NPDC058964 | reverse complement strand
CGGGCCCTGCCCCCCCCCCGCCCCCCCCCGCCCCGCGCCCACCCCGGGGGCGCGGTGCGATAAGTGGCGCGCCGGCCACTCGGTGGTCGCCCCGATGCCCCAGTCCAGCCCCGCCTCGGTACGGTCCGCCACGCGCAGCAGGGCCTCACCGCCCGCCGCGGCGATCGGCCGCGTGAACTCGCCGCCCGCCCAGACGGCCGTCATCACCACTCCGGCGGTGCCCATGATGATGTCGTTCAGCGGTGCGTCGGAACCCGGTTCGAAGTCGACCGTCGTCCTCCAGCCCTCGGGAGTCGCCAGGTCCGCCAGCCGGCGCAGCGCGCTCGACTCCTGGCCGGGGGCGAGCAGTCTCAGCGCCATGGCGTCGCCCGCGAGGCCGTCGTACAGCGAGGGCTCGGTTCTGCCCTTCGCCTGCGCCGACAGCCTGGTCACGATTCCCGTCGCCAGGCTCTGCTCACTCTCGCTCAGATCCCGGTACTGCGCGATTTCCGCGAGCACCGGGGCCAGGCCCGCGATCCCCGCGTAGAGGGTGTCGCGGTCCTTCGCCGGTGCCTGTTCCCGACCGTCGTCCGGCACTGTCTCCGGCAGCCACGGGCCCTCGTCCTCGCCCACCTGGCCGAGCACCCACGACCAGGCCGCCTCGCCCAGTTCACGATACCTGTCACTCGCCGTCACCCGGTTACGCTACAACCGCTTCACCCTCCCGAGGGCGCGCTTGCCCCATCAGCTCGCCCCAGTGAGCAACACCACCCCGTGCCCGGAGTGTCATCCGGTGTCACGGCGGTTCCAGGGTGTCTCGTATTCTCGGACGCGACCTGTCGATATCCAACGAGGAGCAGAGCCATGGGCCAGAACGTCTACTTTGAGGTTTCCGCGAACGACGAGCCGCTCGGCCGTATCGAGTTCAAGCTGTTCGACGACGTCGTCCCGAAGACGGCCCGCAACTTCCGTGAGCTCGCCACCGGTGAGAACGGCTTCGGCTACAAGGGCTCCCCGTTCCACCGTGTCATCCCGGACTTCATGCTTCAGGGCGGCGACTTCACGAACCAGAACGGCACCGGCGGCAAGAGCATCTACGGCGAGAAGTTCCCGGACGAGAACTTCACCCTCAAGCACACCAAGCCCGGGCTGCTCAGCATGGCCAACGCCGGTCCGAACACCAACGGGTCGCAGTTCTTCATCACCACGATCGTCACCGACTGGCTGGACGGCAAGCACGTCGTCTTCGGCGAGGTCGTCGAGGGCATGGACGTGGTGAAGGCCGTCGAGGCGCTCGGCAGCCGCTCCGGCGCCACCTCCAAGAAGATCGTCATCACGGACTCCGGCAC
>NZ_JBHYKH010000986.1:0-1330 GCF_042741275.1 Streptomyces sp. NPDC058964 | reverse complement strand
GGTCGTCCCGGTGATCGGCCAGTGACTGGGCGATCTCGGCGATCGTCTGCCGAGAGGACGGATCCTTCGGGTTGTCCAGCGCCTGCTTGAGGTTCGCCGCCTCCTGCTGCGCCTCGTACGCGGTGTTGATCTTCGAGACGTCCCAGGGGATGTTGATGAAATCCTTGTGGGGGTCGTTCGGGTCGACGAACCGCGGGTTGTGCAGCAGGTTCAGCGCCTCGTCGGCGCGCTTGGCCATGTCCCGCGCGTCGTCCTGGACCTGCGTCACCTGTCGCAGCAGCAACGACTGGTTGAGCGTCCCACCCCACTCGTCGAACAGCTTCTGGATGCTCGGTGTCTCACGAGCCAGCGTGTCCGCCAGGTCCTTGAGCTTGTTGGCCAGCAGACGCACCCGGTGCGGGTCGACCCCCGCGAACTCAGACATCCCGTTTCTCCCCCGTGCCGCAGTGTCTGTGGCGGCAATCGTCCGCCGACGGCAACTCCCAAGCAAGGCTATCCCCTGCTGTCACAAGGGTGTCCTGGATCGGTCAAGCAACGATCAAGGGTGTGTGGTGATTCCGCAACCGAGTGGAGCGGGACCGGTGGCTGCTCGTTGGCTTCGCCAGAGCAACTCGCCACGGATGGACGACCTTCGGCCGGTTTGCCGGATGTCTCATGCACATGCCCGGATGGGCGCGACGAGGTGTCACGATGCCTTGCGGGGAACCAACACACCGACAGGCCACGTCTGTTGCAGGAGAGTCCAACAGAGTCTGAAGACACTGGCATTACGTGAGCGGCGTACAGTTACGATTGCCAATCGCGGACGCGGTGTCCGTGACGTTGATACGGGGAGGAGCGGCGACTCATGGCTATCAGTGGTGCCGATCTCGACGCGCTGAACAAGCTGGTCAATCACTTCAAGAGCCAGAAGATCAACCTGGAGTCGGTGTTCAGCGGTCTGAACTCGGCTGCTGACGAGAGCCACGGCTACTGGACGGGTCCGCTGGCGGACAAGTTCCGTCACGAGTGGACGGCGATGAAGCCGCACCTCCAGAAGATCGTGGACCTGCTGCACGAGGCCCACCAGGCTTCGCAGACCCACCACGACAACATCCGCAGGGCCACCGCCGGCCACTGAGCCGGTCAGACTCCACGGAGCTTCTTGCTCAGGCCCGGGGTGCGCCGTCCGATCGTCGGGACGGAGGACCCCGGGCCGGTTCCGGTTCTTCGAGGGCCAACCTGCTGGAGGGGCGCGGACCTCTACGCGGTTGAGGTCCCGGAGTTCAACCCGCCCGTCCCCCCTGGGACGTCTCGGAGATCAACACCGCGTACGAGGCACAGCAGGAGG
>NZ_JBHYKH010000985.1:0-1331 GCF_042741275.1 Streptomyces sp. NPDC058964 | reverse complement strand
TCGGGTACGGGTGCGGCGGGGAATTTCGCCGACAGGCCATGCCCGGTCTGATGGAACCGGCAGGCCCGAAGGTGTGCCGGAGCGAGGGGCCGGTGACCGGAGTGCACGGCATGCACCGCGAGGAGGGGCGACGGAGGGAAGGGGGCAGTTGACGCCGAGGCTGTGGGCCACGGCGCGGGGAGGCCGCGCCCGCCGCCGGTCGCCGTGGGGGAGCGGCGCCCGGCCGATCTCTCTGCATCTCCGGCCGGACGTGCCGGATTTTTCCCTCCCTTCCCCGGAAGGACTCTCTCCGTTTCACCTCTTGACAGCCGAAGTGGCGGAGAGCACATTGAGCCGGTCTTTCGCTTGAGAGCGCTCTCAAGCACCCGCGCGTCAACTCCCCGTACCCCGAGAGGCCCCCATGACTGATTCCTCCGGCCCCCGCAGACGGCGCTCCCCGAGACGGGCGCTCGTCGCCGTCCTCAGCACGATGGGACTCGCTGTGGCCGTCGCCACGGCCGCCGCGCCGTCCGCGGACGCCTCGGCTCCCGCTCCGCCGACCGGCTGGACCCAGGTCTTCCTCGACGACTTCAACGGCCCGGCCGGCTCCGGCGTCGACACGTCGAAGTGGCAGTACGACACCGGGACGTCGTACCCGGGCGGCCCTGCCAACTGGGGCACCGGCGAGGTCGAGACGATGACCTCCAGCACGAACAACGTCGCGCTCGACGGCAACGGCAACCTGCTCATCACCCCGCGCCGCAGTGCCGGCAAGTGGACCTCGGGTCGCATCGAGACCATCCGCTCCGACTTCCAGCCTCCGGTGGGCGGCAAGCTGCGCGTGGAGGCGCGCCTGCAGATGCCGAACGCCACGGGCACCGCCGCCAAGGGCTACTGGCCCGCGTTCTGGATGCTGGGCGCACCCTTCCGGGGCAACTATCAGAACTGGCCGGGGATCGGTGAGCTGGATGTCATGGAGAACGTCCAGGGCCTGAACACCACATGGGCGACGATGCACTGCGGCACCAACCCGGGCGGCCCGTGCAACGAGACCAACGGCATCGGCAACTCCACCGCGTGCCCGAACACCACGTGCCAGTCCGGCTTCCACACCTACGCCATGGAGTGGGACCGCTCGGTGAGCCCGGAGGCGATCCGGTTCTACGTCGACGGCGTCAACTACCACACCGTCACGGCGAACCAGATGGACGCGACGACCTGGGCCAACGCCACCAACCACGGTTTCTTCCTCATCCTGAACGTGGCGATGGGCGGCGCCTTCCCGAACGCGTTCGGCGGGGGCCCGACCGGCGCCACCGAGCCCGGCCACCCGATGGTCGTCGACTATGTGC
>NZ_JBHYKH010000984.1:0-1332 GCF_042741275.1 Streptomyces sp. NPDC058964 | reverse complement strand
GTCTCCAGGAGCCTGGTGTTGGCCTGGTGGAAGACGAACCGGTCGACGTCCTCCAGGGCGAGCCCGCAGTCGTCGAGCGTCATGGCGGTCAGCTTGGCCAGCACCGAGAGGGCGTAGTCACGCACCGCGCGACCGTCCATCCGGAAGTAGTGCTTGCCCGCCTCGCGGGCCTCGGCGTCGAGCGGTGTCCGGGTGCCGCCGCCCTCCACGCCCACGTAGTGGTGGAACTCCCCGTCCGTGACCAGGCGCACCGACTGCAACCCGTAGCCCTCGGGCACCTCACCGAGCAGGGCCGCGCCCGCGCCGTCGCCGAAGAGGCTCACCGTGCGCCGGTCGGTCCTGTCCATGATCGTGGAGAACATGTCGGCGCCGACCAGGAGCACGTACTCCCCGTGCCGGCCGGCCTTCAGCAGTCCTTCGGCGACGGAGAGGCCGTAGAGGAAGCCGCTGCAGACGGCGTTGATGTCGAAGGCGGGCAGTACGGAGAGCCCCAGCTTGTGCTGGAGGATCGCCGCGGTCGACGGCTGTGGCACGTCCGGGGTGCTGGTGGCCACGACCAGCGCGCCGAGCCGCTCGCGGACCTCGTCCGAGACGCCGTCCAGCGCCTCCCGGGCCGCGTGCAGGGCAAGGTCGGACGTGGCCGTGCCGGGCTCGGCGTACCGCCGCGTGAGGACGCCGGTCCGTTCGCTCACCCAGGACTCGGGCATCCCCGTCCAGGCACTGATCTGCTGGTTGTCGATCACCTTGTCGGGTGTGTGGGAGCCGATCGACAGGACACCGACGGGCATGGTTCACCTTTCCTGCGCTACGTGAGTGGTGGTGGACGCGTGCGGCGTGGGGCTTCAGTGGCCCATGCCGAGCCCACCGCTGACCGGCAGCACGGCGCCGGTGATGTACGACGCCTCCTCGCCGGTGAGGAACCGCACGGCGGCGGCCACCTCGTCGGCGGTGCCCGCCCGGCCAAGGGGCGTCATCGCCAGGTACTGGTCCATACGGGCCGGCCGTACCTCGCGCAGCATGTCCGTCTGGACGAGCCCGGGGGCGACGACGTTGACGGTGATGCCGCGGCTGCCGAGCTCCCAGGCGAGGGAGCGGGCGAGACCGACGAGGCCGGCCTTGGCGGCGGTGTAGTTCGTCTGGCCCGGCGAGCCGGTGAACGCGACGGCCGAGGAGATCAGCACCAGTCGGCCCCAGCGCCCGCCGAGCATGCCCCGGGCCGCGTGCTTGGCGACTCGGATGACCGACCGCAGGTTGGTGTCGAGGACGGTGTCGACGTCGTCCGCGTCGAGGGCGAGCAGCAACCCGTCCCGGGTGATGCCGGCGTTGGCGACG
>NZ_JBHYKH010000983.1:0-1333 GCF_042741275.1 Streptomyces sp. NPDC058964 | reverse complement strand
CTCCCTGTGTGTATAAGCCCCGGGCCGTTCTTCCGCTCCAGCGGAGCGACCAGCCCCCGCATATAGGCAAGCGCTGACTGACGGGGCTCCTCCCGGTTGAACCGGTGCACGAACCGCTCATGCACCGCCTCGAGTCCACCTGCCCACAACCTGACATCAGCAAGGTCCCCACCCATGACCACATCAACGACCGAGCTGGTCAGCAGTCACGGCAAGCACCGTTGCAGTACTAGTGCTGGGTTCCTCTTTCGCTGGGTATATGTCCTGGTGGCGGGGCGGTTCGGTTACTCGGGGGCGGGTGCTGGACGGTGGTGTTACGGGTACGGCCGAGCCGTGACGAGAACGAGCAGCAGGTCGTGCGTCGGCTGTCGGGCCTTGACCCCGAATCCTGGACACGGGTTATGCGGCTTGTGCCAGCGTAGTTGGTGTGAGTTGGAGGGCGTCCTCGAAGGCGATCGGTGATCGTTGCCCGAGGCGGGAGTGTCGGCGGCGGGTGTTGTAGCGGTGGAGCCATCGGAAGGCGTCGAGTCGGGCCTCGCGCTCGTTGGGCCAGCTCTTCCGTCCTTGCAGGGTCTCGCGTTTGAAGGTCGCGTTGAAGGACTCGGCGAGTGCGTTGTCGGCCGAGCTGCCGATCGCGCTCATGCTTCGCCGAACCCCTGCTGACCTGCAGGCTTGGGCGAATGCCCTGCTCGTGTACTGGGCTCCGTGGTCGGTGTGCATGATCGATCCGGCGAGGCTGCCACGGGTGCGGATCGCCGCGGCCAGGGCGTCGGTGACGAGGTCCGCGCGCATGTGGTCGGCGATCGCCCAGCCGGCCAGACGGCGTGAGGCGAGGTCGATGACGGTGGCGAGGTAGCAGAACTTCCCGCCGCCGAGGGGCAGGTAGGTGATGTCGCCGACGTACTTCGTGTTCGGTTCTGCTGCGGTGAAGTCGCGGCCGATCAGGTCGGGCGCCTTGGCCGCGGCCGGGTCGGGGACGGTGGTGCGGTGCCGGCGGCGCAACCGGACTCCCTCGAGCCCGGACGCCCGCATGATCCGAGCGACACGCTTGTGGTTGACCGCCTCACCGCCGGTCTCCCGGAGCTCAGCGGTGATCCTCGGGACTCCGTAAGTACCGTCCGACTCGAGGTGCACCGCCCGTATCCGGACGGCCAGACGGGCCGTCGAGTTCACGGACTACGAGGCGTGGCTCGCGGAGACCTGGCGGCACCCGCTGCTGAACCGCGAGCTGACCACGGTCGCGGTCGTCGACGGCCGCCCCGTCGCCTTCAGCGTGGCCCACACGGACGGCGGCGTTCGGTATTCGACCGCCATGACCGGCACGGTCCGGGCC
>NZ_JBHYKH010000982.1:0-1334 GCF_042741275.1 Streptomyces sp. NPDC058964 | reverse complement strand
TACGCAGAATGTTGGTTGTGTGGTGGGGTGGGGTGTTGAGATATTGACTCAGGGCCTTGACGTTCTTTCCCTTGGAGCTGGGGGGTATGCGGGTGCAGGGCCTGTTGCGCAGCTGGCGTGAGCTGAACGTGGATCCGATCGATCCGGATCACTGCGACCCGTACACCCGCTGCCGGATCATCACGATGAACGGGATCGAGGTGGAGGCGATCCTGTTCAGCCACCAGCTCGCCCGGCACACCGTGGACCCGGAGATCAAGCGGCAGCTGGCACGGGTGCGCTACATCGAGGCGCAGCAGCAGAAGGTGGTGAACTGGCTGCTCCCGGGTGTCTCCTCGGTGCTGGAGACGACGATCGCCTACGAGCAGGTCGCGGTGGACCTGACGGCGTGGGTGGCCCGTATGGAGCCGGACCCGTACCTGAAGCAGGCCTACCAGTTCGGCGTGCTGGAGGACTTCGACCACCTGTACCGGTACGCGAACCTGTACGAGATGATCGAGCACCGCAAGGCGGAGTCGATCGTCGACAACCTGACCGAGGTCATGCCCGGCCGGCCCACCAGGCTCCACCACCGCAATCCGGTCGACAACGTCCGCGACCCGTACGCCAAGGACCAGACCGACCCGCTGTCCAAGCTGCACGCGCTGACGATCATGTCGGCGGAGCAGCAGACCATGAACTTCTACATGAACACCGGCCCCACCTACATGGAGCCGATCGCCCGTCAGCTCTACCAGGAGATCGGGCTGATCGAGGAGGAGCACGTCACCCACTACGAGTCCCTGGTGGACCCGGGTGAGACCTGGTGGGAGCAGCTGGTCAACCACGAGTACAACGAGTGCTACCTCTACCACTCCTTCATGGAGCAGGAGAGCGACCCCAAGGTGAAGGCGATCTGGGAGCTGCACCTGAACATGGAGCTGGAGCACCTGCACGCCGCCTGCGACCTGATGCGCCGCCACGACGGCCGCGACCCCGCCTCCGTACTCGCGCCCGAGCTGCCCAACGTGCTCACCTTCGAGCCGAACAAGGGCTACCTGCGCGAACTGCTCGACACCCAGATGGACCTGACCACGCTGGGTGCGGGCTACGTGCGTGAGGCGCATGAGCGGTTCGAGCAGATGCAGGAGCAGATCCACGGCGGCGAGGCACCGCCCAGCGACCGGGTGATCCACGAGCACCAGGACATGTTCGGCCGCGAGTACCGCGTCCAGACCGAGGGCGAGCACCCCGACCCCCCGCAGCGCGATAAATAGGGGTGGCCGAAATGTCCGAGCTGAAGACCCCGCCCGCCGGGGACGACAAGGCCAAGGACGACGACGTCGTCGCCCTGC
>NZ_JBHYKH010000981.1:0-1337 GCF_042741275.1 Streptomyces sp. NPDC058964 | reverse complement strand
CGCGCACCGGGCCGGCCCCGGCGCCCCCCCGGGCCGGACGTCCGGCGTGCGGTGCGGGCTCCGGACGGCCGGCGGTCAGCCGGCCTGCCTCAGGTCGGTGATCCTCCGGGTCTTCAGGTCGGACTGGACGTCGATCTCCGTGACCTGTGCGTGGCGGCCGTCGCCCCAGGTGAGCGTGACCCGGCTGGTGGCGTGGCCCGCGCCCGACCCCGTGTAGGCGACCTTCCATTCCACGGGCACGTTCTGCGCGAACAGGATGCCGTCGGCGTGCTCCTTCGCCTCGTATGCGGCGGCCTTCCGCCGGGCCTCCGGGGACAGGTAGAAGGAGCGCAGCGCCTTGGCGTTGGCGGCTGCCGCCGGGCTCTCGCTGTCCCAGACCGAGTCGATGTAGGCCCCGTAGAAGTCGGCGACGCGCTGAGTGACGTCGCGCGGGTCGCCGTGGGCGGCCGTGGCCCGGTCGGTGTGGGTCGCGCCGGTCCCGGCCAGGGACGGGGTCACGGCGGCGAGGGACAGGGCCGCGGTGATGGTGGCGGCGGTGAGCAGGGCCTTGCGGCCGCGGGTGCGCATGGACATGTTCGCTTGATCCCCGTTCGTTGCGGCCGGGTCGCTCCCGGCCGTCGGCGTACCTCAAGACCGCGTTCACCCGGTGACGGTTCCGGCATGTTCGGGAAAATCACCCGAATACCGAAATACGTTAAGGATTGCCCCTATTTCCGACATCTTCGACCGGCCGTTTCGGTCAGTGCACCGACGGTCCGGCCGCCTCGACCAGGCGGGCGAGCTTGTCCAGGGCCATACGGGTGCCCAGCTCGTTGTCCTCGCGCCTGATCACGTCGGGGATCCCTTCGTGCAGGACGACCACGTCCGTGGCGCCGTCCGCCGGCGTGAGCGACGTGGTCATCGTCATCGTGCCCCGCAGGGCGAGGTCGTCGGACTCGAACTCGATTGCCTCGACCACCAGTTCACCCGGCACCAGCCGGACGAAACGGCCCCGGTAGGTGTCCGTGCGTTCACCGGACTTCCCGGGGCTGCCCGGCTCGTCACGGACGAGGGACACCCGGAACACTCCGCCTTCACGGGCGTCGAAGGCGTGGACGTGAGCGGTCATGCCGTCGGGCACCCGCCAGGCGCCGACCGCCTCCGGGTCCACGAGGGCCTGGTAGACCGCCGTCGGGGGCGCCTGCACACGCCGGGAGACTCGGGTGGCGTACATGGACCCAACCTACTGCTCCCCGCCCTGCGTGCGGGGGGGGGGGGCCCGGGGCGGGGCGGGGGAAATAGGGGCCGGGGGGGGTTATAAGAAATTTACGGGGCGCCGCCACGAAAAGGTTTTTATA
>NZ_JBHYKH010000980.1:0-1338 GCF_042741275.1 Streptomyces sp. NPDC058964 | reverse complement strand
CACGGTGACGGCGCCGGTGCGCATGCCGTATGCGGTTGTTTTGGCCCGAGCCGTCTCCCCGAGTGGACGGCGCCGGGCGGCTTCGAGGGGCGGCCTAGCTCTCCGCCAGGATGTGCGAGAGCTCCTGATCCAGATCGAAGTGCCGGTGCTCCGTGCCGGGAGGCACTGCGGCATCCGTCCGCTTCAGGAAGGACTCCAGGGCCCGCGCGGGGGCCTCCAGCAGGGCTTCTCCCTCCGGGGAACTCAGGGCGATGCAGACGACGCCCTGACCATGGCTGCGGGACGGCCAGACGCGGACGTCGCCGGTGCCGGTGGGCCTGTGCAGCCCCTCGGCGAGGAGGTCGCGGGCGAACACCCACTCGACGGTCTCCTCGGCTCCGGTGTGGAAGGTGGCGTGCACGGCGTAGGGGTCGGCCGTGTCGTACCGCAGGCCTGCGGGGACAGGCAGGGAGGACTCGCTCGACACAACGAGGCGCAGGTGCAGCTCGCAGCTGACCGTGGTGTTCATAAGCGCCAGGGCCTTTCGCTCAGTGTGCGCTCGGGGATTCGCACGTCGGCGAAATCGACATGCCACCTACGGTGCCGTTGTAAACCCCTCTGAGTGTTTTGCGTGTCTTTACGACACTCATCCGGCCGAGAACCTGTACGGGATGTACGCCCATTCCGGTGACCGGATTCACTCCGGTAGGGTTTGGCCGTATGAATACGGGGAGTAACGAGCCGAGCGATGTCGCCGTGGCGTCGCAGAGGGCGGAGGCTGACGCGGTGCAGGAAGCGCAAGGGCTCGGATCGAAGGCGCCGGAGTTCATCAAGGCGCGTCGCGCCCTGCATCTGAGCTGGCAGGTCGGCGTCTTCGTGGTCGGCCTGGCGGTCGTGGCCGCGGGCATCGTCATGCTTCCGCTGCCCGGGCCCGGCTGGGTGGTGATCTTCGGCGGCATGGCGATCTGGGCGACCGAGTTCGTCTGGGCCCAGCTCGTGCTCCGCTGGACCAAGCGCAAGGTCACCGAGGCGGCCCAGCGGGCGCTCGACCCCGAGGTGCGCCGCCGCAACCTCACTCTGACGGTGATCGGCCTGGTGATCGTGGCCGTCCTCGTCGGGATCTACATCTGGAAGTTCGGCGTCGTGATGCCCTGGAAGATCAAGGACCAGTGATCCGGCGCGGGGGCGCCGGCGCCGGCCGGACGTGGTCGGACGCACCGCCTGACATGGGGTAATCTTCTTCCTGCGCCCGGGCGATTAGCTCAGTGGGAGAGCGCTTCGTTCACACCGAAGAGGTCACTGGTTCGAACCCAGTATCGCCCACCCGGGATCGGCGGCCCGCCTGCATCAGTGCAGGCG
>NZ_JBHYKH010000979.1:0-1346 GCF_042741275.1 Streptomyces sp. NPDC058964 | reverse complement strand
GGCCGTGCGGGCCGCCCTGCCCCACCGCGCCGTCATCACCACCCGCGACCGCGCCCAGGCCCACGAAGCGCTCCACGCGCTCGCGGGGGGAGCGCCGCATCCGGCCCTCGTGACCGGCCACCACACCCCGACCACCGGCGGCACCGTCTTCCTGCTGCCCGGACAGGGCTGCCAGTACCCCGGCATGGCCCGCACCCTCTACCACCACCCACGCTGGACCGTCTTCCGCGACGCCCTCGACCAGGCCTGCCACGCCCTCGACCCCCACCTCGACACCCCCCTGCGCGAAGTCATGTTCGCCGAACCCGGCACCCCCCACGCAACCCTGCTCACCCGCACCGACTACACCCAACCCGCACTCTTCGCCCTCACCACCGCCCTCTACCACCAGATCACCCACCTCGGCCCCACCCCCACCCACCTCATCGGCCACTCCATCGGCGAAATCACCGCAGCCCACCTCACCGGCACCCTCACCCTCCAAGACGCAGCCCTCCTCATCACCACCCGCGGCCGCCTCATGCACACCCTCCCCACCCACACCACCGGCATGCTCGCCACCCACACCACCCACAACCACCTCCAAACCCTCCTCGCCGACCACCCCGGCATCACCATCGCCGCCCACAACAGCCCCACCGACCACGTCCTCGCCGGCGACCTGCCCACCCTCACCCACCTCCACCACCACCTCAAAACCCACAACATCCCCACCCGCCTGCTCAACACCAGCCACGCCTTCCACTCCCCCCACATGGACCCCGTCCTCGACGACTTCCACACCACCGCAGCCACCCTCACCTACCACCCACCCACCACACCCGTCATCTCCACCCTCACCACCACAGTCGTCGAAAAATTCACCCCCGAACACTTCACCCGCCACCTACGCGAACCCGTCCACTTCCACCAAGCCCTCACCCACACCACCACCCACACCACCACCTACCTCGAACTCACCCCCCACCCCACCCTCACCCCCCACATCCCCACCCACACCACCCACACCACCGACCCCACCGACACCCCCGACACCACCGACACCACCAAAACCTGCATCACCCACACCCTCCACCGCGACCACGACGACCACCACGCCTTCCACACCGCCCTCGCCCACCTCCACACCCACCACCACACCATCACCTGGCCCACCACCACACCCACCCCCCACCAACCCCACCTCCCCACCTACCCCTTCGAACGACACTCCTACTGGCTCACCCCACCCCAAACCGCCGCCCCCCCCGGCCAAACCCCCCCCCCCCCCGGGGGGGGGGGGGGGCGCCCCCCCCCCCCCCCCCCCCCCCCCCCGCCCCGCCCCCCCCCCCCCCCCCCGCTCCCCC
>NZ_JBHYKH010000978.1:0-1350 GCF_042741275.1 Streptomyces sp. NPDC058964 | reverse complement strand
CGGCTCCACCACTCACTCCTTCGGCCAGCTAAATCCCTGTTCACTTTGGGCGAGACATTCGTGGGCAGCAATTACATCGGTCCAATCAGCGGTCCGAGCGGTCCGGTGAGTGACTGCAAACGGCGCAGGATGGCTGCGAAGTCGCATCGTCGAGGTGCCCCGCGCACCCGCCGATCGCCGCCTCTCGCGAGCCGCCTCTTGCGAGACGGGGGCGGTATGCGAAGAATGGGGCTAGCGTGGATGGAGCACAGCATGTGCCGGTACGCACCGAGATGGGAAGTGGCGTGAGCAGCGGGACGCAGGCAGCCACGGCAGCCTCTGGACAGCCAGGGCGCCCTCGGACAGCCTGGGATTTTTCCATTGCTTCGACGCTGCTGGATCTTGAGGGCCAGCTGGGCGCTCTTACTTACGCCGCCTATCTACCTCTGGCAGGCCGGCCCGCCTTGGGAGTGGCGCTGGCAGTGGACACTCCCTGCGGCTTCACGATTCCCTCGGAGCTGGATCTTGAGGACATGCGGCTGCCGACCGTGCGAGCGTACCGAACCGGTGACCTTGTTGTGGTCGAGGCCGCAGAACTTCGGGAACTGACCCGTCAAGTTCCAGCGTTTTTCCTGCACAATCCGTTTCCCCTCGCAGTAGCCTCCGTTCCACTAATCGCTGGCGGGCGAACGTTCGGCTGCCTGAGCATTCACTGGTCACGCACCCGGGCCCCCGAAACCCCCATAGCCGCAAACGAGCTGAACATTCTCCGGAGTGCAGCTCAGGAACTATCAGACCAACTACTGAGCCTCGCCAGCACAGAAACGTCGATACGGGCTCCATCTATACCGATTTTTGTTCCCCCGATTCCGGCGGAGCTGACCACCACTGTCTCAGCACTACCCGCCGATCAGCTTGGCTGGGGCGTGACCGGATCCGCTTTCCTGTATCAACTCAAGCGCCTGTCCACTCAATTGGCCGCTGCCGTACAGATCCGTGACGTCCTAACCGCCGCACAAACCCATATAATGGCGCCTTTCGGTGCCAGCGCGCTGATGCTATGCCGCGCCCGAGAAGGTCGCCTACATGTAGTCGGATCCTCTGGTTTCTCTCGTGATGAAATTGCCCGTTTGGATAGCACGCCTTTGTCGCGTTCCACCCCTGAGACTGACACGGTAACGCTCGTTGAGGCGCAGCTTCCACGACTGGGTGACACCCGCATGGATTCTGATGCCGGCGTAGGCCAGCGTCCGCGGGCCTACATGCCCCTCATTGCCAACGGCAGGTGCATCGGCTGCTGTGTCCTTGAGTTCCCAGTGCAGTGGCGTAGGTTCCCGACGGACGAGGAAATCGCCTTGGCTGGTCTCATGC
>NZ_JBHYKH010000977.1:0-1351 GCF_042741275.1 Streptomyces sp. NPDC058964 | reverse complement strand
ATAGAGCCCTCTCACGCGCCCCACGCCTGTGTGGAACCCACACACAGGGCCTGAAGCAGCCAGCTCCGAGGGGTGGGCGACACCGCAGCTCCAGCGCTGCGGGCCGAGCCCGGGGCCCTCACCGGTCGGGGCCCTTCGACCGTGCTGAAGCGTGTGAGGAAGAGGGACTGCTGGTCCCTCGGTTTCTCCCTCGATCCGGTGGCCGTGCCGCCGGTCCCGGGCGCGTCGGCGCCGGCCCTTGGTAGCAAGAGCGCGACCTGACAGCTCTTCGAAGGGACATCCGTGCGTCGTATCCTCGCGCTCGCCGCCGTCGTGACCGCCCTGCTCCTCCCAGCACCCGCCCATGCCGCCCCGGTTCAAGCCGGCGCACCCGGGGACACCGTCACCCTGACCGTCCGCGAGGCCCTGGACAGGCTGGACGTCGCCGAGGAGGACACCACCGCGTACAAGCGCAGCTACTTCCGGCACTGGATCGACGCCGACCGAGACGGCTGCAACACCCGCCAGGAGCTGCTCCTGGAGGAGGCCGTCATCGCGCCGGAGCAGAGCGCCGGGTGCAAACTGAACGGAGGCCGCTGGTACAGCGCCTACGACAACACGTACATCGACGGGCCCAGCGGAGCGGACGCCGACCACCGCGTGCCACTGGGCGAGGCCTGGGACAGCGGAGCACCCAGCTGGACAGCCCAGGAGCGTCAGGATTTCGCCAACGACCTCGGCGACCCCCGGTCCCTGGTCATGGTGTCCGCGAGCAGCAACCGCTCCAAGGGGGAGAAGGACCCCGCGCAGTGGCAGCCGCCCGCCGACGGCAACCGGTGCGAGTACAACACGCAGTGGGTGGCGGTGAAGACCCGCTTCCGGCTGTCGGTCGACCCGGCGGAGAAGCAGGCCCTGAACAGTGAGCTGGCCCGGTGCCCGAACGAGGAGATCACCGTGGAACTGGCCCGGTAGCCGACCGTCCGGCAAACTCACTGGCCTGCCTGGCTCGTGGCCGACGGGACCCCGCCTCGTTCTGAGCAACGTCTGACGGCCAACCATCTACCCCCGCCCGTCCACGCCGCCTTTCTTCCACCGCCTCCCACACGGCAGCAGTGCCTTGAGACCGGTGCCGGTCGACGAGGCCGGGGCAGAGCGCACTCCGGCACGCCGCAGTGCCTTGCTACCCGGCCAGCCTGTCGCCACGGTCCCAGATCAGTGACCACCCTGCAGGACGTCGTTCAGGAACCCCCCACCCCGCCGGTGCCGTTCACGGGCTGGCGCAGGTCGAGGTAGCAGGGCCGCCTGGGTGCTCACGGGGGTGTCGCGGTGGGCGGCCCGGTGGACCTTGTCGCGGTCCACGATGCCGAAGACC
>NZ_JBHYKH010000976.1:0-1360 GCF_042741275.1 Streptomyces sp. NPDC058964 | reverse complement strand
CGGCTGCGCGCGGGGGCGCGCGGCCCGTTCGCCGTGCCGGCCGGCGGCCGGGCGGCGACCGAGGTGATGCGCGCCGACCTCACCACAAAGGGCGCCGTCGCCGACGCGGTCCGCGGCGCCGACGCGGTGATCCACCTGGTCGCGCACATGAGTGGCCGGGGCGCGTGGCGGTCCGCCGCGTCGGACCCCCGGGCGAAGCGGGTGAACGTGGGCCTGGTGCGTGACGTGATCGCGCAGTGCGCGGCGGCGCCCGGCGGAGGGCCGCCCCCGGTCCTGCTCCTGGCCAGCACCAACCAGGTGGCGGACGACGGCCCCCAGCGCAGCGCCTACGCCCGGCAGAAGGCCGCCGCGGAGCGGTACCTGCTGGATGCCGCGGCCCTGGGCGCTGTCCGTGGCGTCGCGCTGCGCCTGCCGACCACCGTCGGCAGCGCGGCGGGGGTGGCGCCCGCGATGGCCGGCCGGGCCCTGTCCGGCGAGGCGCTCACCATGTGGCACGACGGCACTGTGCGGCGCGAGTTCCTCGACGTGAGCGACGCGGCCCGCGCGTTCGCCGTCGCGCTCGACCACGCGGCGGCCCTCGACGGCCGCGCCTGCGCGGTGGGGGGGCACGCCGTCGCGCTCGGCGACCTGTTCCGGACCATCGCCGACACGGCGGCCCTGCACACCGGACGGCCCCCCGTCCCGGTGCTGTCCGTGGATGCGCCCGACTACGCCGAGACCGGTGACCTCCGCGACCTCGTCATCGACTCGTCGGTCTTCCGGGACGTGACGGGGTGGCGCCCCGAGGTGCCCCTGCGCCGGGCCGTCGACGATGTGGTGGCGGCCGTCGCACGACGCCGGGCGGAGGCCTGACCCGGCGGGTCCGTCACCTTCCGTGCTGCGCGACGGCGCGGACCTCCTCGACCAGCCGCGCCTGTTCGACCAGTGCCGTGCCCGTGAGCGGGGACGGGGTGGCCGAGCGGATGCCCTCGACGAAGGCCCTCACCACGGAACGGAACTGGTCGTGCGGGGGTACGAGCAACGCCTCGTGCCTGCCGCCCCGTTCGAGGTGGATCACTGCCGTGTGGTTGGCGGGCGGCGTGTAGGCGCGGGGCACCGTGATGCGGCCCCGCGAGCCCGTGAGCTCGTACCGGCCGCGGTAGGCGTGCTCCAGGCCGAACCCGAGCTGGGCCACCGCGCCGTTGGGCGCCGTGAGCAGCGCCGCCCCGCCGGTGTCGACTCCCGTGCGCGGGTCCGGCTTGAGATGCGCCCCGGCCACTTCGAGGCCGGTCCCGAGGTGGCGCAGCGCGGTGCGCAGCGGATAGCCGCCAACACCGGTGAGCGCACCGCCGTCCAGGTCGCGGCGGTGACGGATGTCCCC
>NZ_JBHYKH010000975.1:0-1360 GCF_042741275.1 Streptomyces sp. NPDC058964 | reverse complement strand
GCCTCTAAGGTGCCCCCGTGACTGCGTTTACCGAAGAGAACGTCCCGGGCCGCCACGGCCCCACCGCCACCACCGAGGCCGACCCGCGTGAGGTCGGCCGGGTGCGCACCGAATACTCGCCCGCGCACGACGGCGACCCGGACCCCGGTGAGATCGTGTGGACCTGGGTGCCCTTCGAGGAGAACGACGGGCGGGGCAAGGACCGGCCGGTCCTGGTCGTGGCCCGGGAGGCGGCGGGCACGTTCCTCGCCGTTCAGCTCTCCAGCAAGCGGCACGACGGCGACCGGGAGTGGGTGGCGATCGGCAGCGGGCCATGGGACCGGTCGGGGCGCGACTCGTGGGTGGACGTCGACCGGGTGCTGCGACTGCACGAGGAGGGCATGCGCCGGGAGGCGTGCGCGCTGGACCGCGGACGGTTCAACCTGGTCCGGAACCGGCTCCACGAGCGCTACGGCTGGAACTGACGCTCCGGGAAGGCCCCTTGGAAGGCCGCTCGCACCACGGCTCCCGGTGTGCGGTCCAGGATCCCGAACACGATGTGTTCGAAGGTCCCCGCGAACCGCCCGCCGGGGCCGAGCAGCCCGCGGAAGGCGCCGGCGACCTGCGCGGGGTCGTTCTGGAACACCCCGCAGCCCCAGGCGCCCAGCACCAGCCGCCGGTATCCGTGCGCCGCGGCGGTCTCCAGTACCCGCTCGGCCCGCGCCGACAGAGCCTGCGGCAGGTCGGCCGCCCGCTCCGGCGCGGTGCGCAGGACGACTCCGGCGTTCGGGGCCGCGGCGGTGAGGAACGCGGCCGTGTACGGCTCGTCGAGCAGCCGGCCGCGGTCGTCGCGGAACACGGGCACGGCGGGTGAGTGGATGACACGGTGCGTGTAGAACGGGTCGCGGTGGGCGCGGTGGTGGTCGTAGAACTCCCGGGCCCGCAGCAGGCAGGTGTACAGCGCGGAGGCCCGGCACAGGGCCTCCTCCTGGGCCTGGGCACCGTTCAGGTAGCCGCCGCCGGGGTTACGGGCGGAAGCGAAGTTCAGGACGGCGGCCGGTCCCTGGAGGCGGCGGGCGGCCTCCAGGCTGCTCTCGCCGGTGACCTCGAAGACCGTGCCGACCGCAGGGGCCGGGGAGACCTGAATCGGGTCGGGGCCGTACATCCGTGTGCCGGCCCGCGCGGCCTCGACGGCCGCCGCGATGGACACCTCGTGTCCGCCGGGCGCGCGGTATGTGCCCGCCGCCGTGATCCGTTCCGTTTCCTGTGCGATTCCGCGCAGGCGGGGGGGGGGCGGGGGGTCCCCGCCGCCGGGCGGGGGGTCACAACGGGGGAGGCTGCGCCCGCGGGCGTCGAGCTGATAAATATAGGAGTGTCTATC
>NZ_JBHYKH010000974.1:0-1365 GCF_042741275.1 Streptomyces sp. NPDC058964 | reverse complement strand
CGCATCGCCTCATGCAGCAAGCGGCCCTCGTGCAGCAGCAGGGTCGGCTCGGCCTTCACCAGCCGGCGAACGCCCCGGAAGCGGACCGATGCCCAGGCGGTGACGAACTGCAGCGTCACCAGAGAGCCGAGAGCGAGGGCCCCTTCCCAGAGGGCCACCTGCCGGTTGAGGAGGATGGTGGCCAGGGTCGAACCCAGCGCGACCGTGACCACCAGGTCGAAGGCGTTCATCTTCGACAGGGTCCGCTTGCCCGACGCACGCACCACGGCGATGAGGATCGGGTAGGCCAGCCCCGCCATGGCGAGTACGCGGAAGATTTCATTCCAGGAATCGAAGAACACGAAGCTTCTGGTACCCGGCGCGAGGGCCCCTCCCACAAGGACCACAAGGACCAAGGTCCGAAAGACCGGTCCGTCAGTGGAGCCGGAGGGTGAGGCGTGTGCCGCCGTGCCAACCGGACAGGCGCTCCGGCCCCGCGATGGACGCGTGGGTACCCCTGGGCGCGTTCATTTCACGGTCTCCCCGGTTTCTCCGGTGGCCGCTCGACGGTAAAGGACCAGGCCGGGTGCTGTGGTGACGCCGTGCACGACGGTGCTGGCCACGATGACCACAGTCCCGGCTGCCAGGACCTTCGGGTCGGCGCCGAGCCGGTGGGCCTCCATGGTCAGGTAGAACAGGGCCGAGACGCCGATGGGGCCGAACCAGCCCAGGAAGACGGCGTCCCGCCAGGACAGGGACAGGGGACGCTTGAGGGCGATCAGGACCGGCAGACGACGCGCCAACAGCACACCGAGAACGAGCAGGATGCCGCGCCACCAGCCCAGCTGGCCCCACTCACGCCAGGGGATCATGGCTCCGAGCAGCACGAACAGCGGCAGGACGAGGAAGCGGTTGACCGCTTCGTCGATCTTGTTCTCACTCGCTCGTTCGTCCACCGAACTGACCGCGTTGAAGGCCAGGCCGCTGACGAAGACGGCCAGAACGCCGTCGAAGCGCAGCAGCCCGGACGCGCCCAGCACGAAGAGGGCCAGCAGCAGGGTGTACACCAGCAGCGGGCCGGGGGAGATGCTTCCGCTCCTCTCCGCCACGCGCAGTACTCTCCCTCCCAGCCAGCCCGCTGCCACTCCGAGGACGAGCGCGCCCAGCACCTGCCACAGGGACTCGGTCAGCGCTCGTGTCCCCGTCAGCGGTCCGGCGATCGCCACAGCGGCGAGCACCAGGGGCAGCGCGAGCCCGTCGTTGGCGCCCGACTCCAGGGAGAGCAACTGCCGGGTCCGGGCGGTGATCCCCTTCTCGGCGGGCTCGCCGGTGACGACGCTGGAGGCGAGTACCGGGTCGGTCGGGCACAGCGCCGCTCCCAGCAGC
>NZ_JBHYKH010000973.1:0-1371 GCF_042741275.1 Streptomyces sp. NPDC058964 | reverse complement strand
GGCGCAGGCGCGGTGCGACCGAGCGCATGGCGCGGTGCCGGACCACGGTGAGGTGGTGGTCCTCGGTGGCGAGGGACTCGGCGCCCTGGGCCGCCGCGAGGCCGGTGGCCGCGACGGCCGCGTCGCCGCCGGGGCCGGGCAGCGTGCGCACCGGGAGTGAGTCGTCGGGCCTTCCGTCGGCGGGCCGGTCGTCCGGCGGGACGGAGCAGACCAGGAGGTCCTCGCTCTTGCCCAGGAGCAGCACGGCACCGTGCGGGGCGGTACCCGCGAGGTAGCGCAGTTCGTCGTAACTGCTCGTGGTCCGGGAGAACTGCTGGATCATGTCGACAGAGGCCGACAGACCGGCGTTCTCGTAACCGACGATTTCAACGGTCACACCCCATGGATGATGACCGAGGACCCTGGCCCGCACCTTCTGGCCGGGCATGAGCGCCAGACTCTCCGTCTCGAACCTTTCCATGAACCCCTTTCCCGTCGTTCGGCCCAGCAGGGCTCGCTGGCAGCGCTGGTGGCGTCGGCCCCCGCGAGCGTCATCGTATGGGTGACGGTCGAAGCCCGTCAGCAGTCGACCGAGCACCTCCTGCTGCGCACGGTAGGTACCCTCCCCGTCATGGGGCTCGACATCACCGTGATGATCGCCGACCGTTCATGGCTGGCACAGGTCCCGCCGTGCGAGCGGCTGCCGCGGCTGAGGGACGCCTGGTACGCCGACGAGACGGGACTGTGGGACCACGAAGCAGTGACGGGCGAGGAAGGTTGGGCGTGGCCGCTGGGACCGAACGGCTCCTTCTTCGCCGTGTACGACTTCTTGCGCACCTGCGGCTCCTTCAAGGCGCACTTCCGGGCCGGGCAGCGGTGGGAACGCGTCCGCGGCCATGTTGACCCCTTGCTGCGCGCCGAGTTGGACGCGTTGCTTCGCGGGCTCATCTGGGACGGACCGGACGGCGAGGCCCCGCACACCGATACGGCCTTCTTCGGCGAGGACGGTTACGGCGTGTTGCTCGCACGGTCACCAGAGCGCGTCCGGGAACTGGCTGCGGCCTGGGATCGAGCGCTTCCTCACCTGGGCGGGGTGCGGGGGCCCTTCGCCGAGCACGCCGCGGTCCCCGACGGATGGGTTCATGACTTCGACGCATTCCTGGACCTGCTGACACAGTGGGGACAGGTCCTGACCGAAGCGGTGCAGCGAGGGTGGTGCGTCGTGGGACTGAGCGAGTAGTACGCCACGGCAGTGGTCGGCCTGCGCCTCCCGCCGAATGGCGTGTCGAGGTCCGGCCCAGCGCCTTCCGAGCGCTCGGCGCGTGTTCCGAGTCGTCGCCCCCCCTCAGCCGAGTTGGCGGGAGAACGCCACGTAAGCCCGGGCGTCGAGAA
>NZ_JBHYKH010000972.1:0-1373 GCF_042741275.1 Streptomyces sp. NPDC058964 | reverse complement strand
GGAAGGTGATGGTCATGCGGGTGTTCGTGGCAGGCGGGACCGGGGTCCTCGGACGACGGCTGGTGCCGCAGCTCGTGGCCAGGGGCCACCAGGTGACGGCCACGACGACGAGCGCGGCGAAGCTGGACGTGGTGCGGCGGCTCGGCGCGGACGGTGTCGTGATGGACGGCCTGGACGCGATGGCGGTCGGTGAGGCGGTGGCGGCCGCCCGGCCGGACGCGATCGTGCACCAGATGACCGGGATCTCCATGGCGCACGCCGGAAAGCCCGATCTGAAGCACTTCGATCGCTGGGCCGTTCCCACCATCCGGCTGCGCACCGAGGGGACGGACCACCTCCTCGCCGCCGCCGAGGCGACCGGCGTGTCTCATTTCGTCGCCCAGGGCTATGCCAACTGGAACGGGCTCCGTGAGGGCGGATGGGTGAAGACGGAGGAGGACCCGCTGGACCTGCACGAGGGGACGGCGGCCTACACCTCGATGCGGGCGCTGCGCCACGTCGAGGAGGTGGTCGTCAAGGCCGGTGGAGCGGTCCTGCGGTACGGCAGCCTCTACGGACCGGGCGCCATCGACGACCAGCTGGTGCTCGTGCGCAAGCGGCAGTACCCGCTGGTCGGACGTGGCACCGGCTATGCCTCGTGGGTGCATCTGGACGACGCGGCGAGCGCCACCGTCCTGGCCCTGGAGCTCAGCGCGAAGGGGGTGTTCAACATCGTCGACGACGATCCGGCCCCGGCCAGTGAGTGGCTTCCCCATCTGGCCGCGTGCGCGGGAGCGAAGAAGCCGATGCGGGTCCCGGTGTGGCTGGCCCGGCTGCTGGCCGGGGACGTGGCGGTGACGATGATGACGGAGGGGCGCGCCTTCTCGAACGCCAAGGCCAAGGCCGAGCTCGGCTGGCAGTTGCGCCATCCCTCGTGGCGTCAGGGCTTCGAGAAGGAGCTCGCGTGAGCCGGGACGAGGAGTTCGAGCAGCTGCGGCCGCTGCTGTTCGCGATCGCCTCCCGGATCCTCGGCAGCGTGAGCGAGGCAGAGGACGCGGTCCAGGAGACCTGGCTGCGCTACGAGTCGACTCCGACGCAGCCCACCTCGGCCAAGGCCTATCTCTCGGCCATCGTCTCGCGGGTCTCGATCGACGTGCTGCGCTCGGCCCGCGTGCGGCGGCAGGAGTACGTCGGGCCGTGGTTCCCCGAGCCGCTGCTGTCCGATCCCTACGAGGACCCCGAGCGTTCGGCCGAGCTGGCCGACTCGATGTCGATGGCGGCGCTGTTGCTTCACGAGCGGCAGTCCCCCCACCAACCGGCGGGCTTGGTTGGGCGCGAGGGGTTGGGGTTGGGCTTGCCGGAGATAGCGGGGGCCCGCGGCCCGGCGGCGTCCG
>NZ_JBHYKH010000971.1:0-1377 GCF_042741275.1 Streptomyces sp. NPDC058964 | reverse complement strand
ATGATCAGACGAAGGCCGCCTCCACGTCAGACGAATCCCCAGGTGAGCGACCCCGTACGAGACCGCGTTCGAAGCCGGAAGAAAAAGAACAAGCTGAGTACCCGTACTCATGCCCCGCCGGTCCGCCGGCGCCACGATGGGCCTCCCACGACAAGGAGCCCACCGATGACCGCAGTGCACCCCGCCCCGCGCCGCGCCACCCGACCGACCCTGCCAACCCTGTCGGCCGGGGTGGTGATCACGGGCATGGCCCTGTCGGCATGGGGCGCGCACGACCGCACGACCTGGTTCCTGGAGACCGTGTGGGTGCTGGCCGGACTGCCGCTGGTGGTGCTGACCTGGCGGCGTTTCCCGCTCACCGGACTGCTGTGCGGGCTGCTCGCCGCGCACGCGCTGGTCCTCGCGGTGGGCGGCCACTACACCTACGCGCAGGTACCCGCCGGCGACTGGGTGCGCGACGCCTTCGGCCTGGCCCGCAATCCGTACGACCGGTTCGGCCACCTCGTGCAGGGCTTCGTCCCGGCCGTCCTGGTCCGTGAGCTGCTGAGCCGTACCTCGCCGCTGCGCGGCAGCCGCTGGCTCGCCCCGCTCACCGTGTGCGCCTGCCTGGCCTTCAGCGCCTGCTTCGAGCTGCTGGAGTGGGCGGCGGCCGAGATCGGCGGACACGGCGCGGACGCCTTCCTCGCCACGCAGGGCGACGCCTGGGACACGCAGTGGGACATGTTCTGCGCGCTGATCGGGGCCACGCTCTCGCTCGTGGTGCTCAGCCGGGTGCACGACCGGCAGCTGGCGGCGCTGCGGGACAGGCCTCAGCGGCTGGTGTGACGGTGTCGCACCCACAGCGGCAGCCCGTACCAGCACACGAGGTACCAGGCCACCACGGCCGCGACCAGCCAGGGCACGAAACCGTCGTGGGTGGCCACCCGGAGGATCAGCAGCAGCGAGGCGGTCATGGTGACCAGCAGCAGGACCAGACCGACGAACGTCAGCCGGGACGCCAGCCGCACCGCCCGGGGCTTCACCCGCCGCCCGGACACCAGACGGTGCAGGGAGACGGGCCCGATGAGGGCGCCGGTGGCACAGGAACCGAGGACGACGGTCACGATATAGATGATCTTGTCGGTATGCGCCAGGTGGTCGTACTTCGGCGTGAAGACGACGGTGAGCAGGAAGCCGAACAGGATCTGCACGCCCGTCTGGGCCACGCGGACCTCCTGGATCAGGTCGGTCCACATCCGGTCGGCGCGCTCCTCCTCGGTCTCGTCGCGCCCCGTCCGTCTCGCGTCCCCGGTCATGCCGTGCGGGTAACCGCCGCGCCGACCGCTCAAACGACCGTGGGGGGGGGGGGGGGGGGGCGCCCGCGGGGCGGGGCGCCGA
>NZ_JBHYKH010000970.1:0-1383 GCF_042741275.1 Streptomyces sp. NPDC058964 | reverse complement strand
CGCCTGCAGGATGCGCTCCTTGAAGTCGGGCCTTGGGTGGGCGGCGACCACCTGGGCGCGCTGCTCCGGGGTGATCTGTTCGAGCTCCATGCCCAGAACATCGGTTTCGACGCCCAGGGTCACGACAGCGACCTCCGGGGCGAGGCGGAGGGGAATTTCGGGCGTGGTGTGGAGTGCGATCGCCAGCCAGACATTGCGTGCTTCCTCCACGGAGCGGCCATGGTCACGCAGAAATGTATAGGCGGCCTCGGCACCGTCGAGTTCGAAACGGCGGTCCTTCGTGCGGTAGTCGTCCGTCAATCCGAGGTCGTGGAAGAGGCCGCCGACGTAAGCGAGTTCGAGGTCCACCTCAAGTCCCCGGGCGGCGCTCTTGAGTGCCCCCCACAGGAACACGCGGCGAGAATGGTGGAAAAGTGTGTCGTCCGCCGTCTGGCGCACGAGCGCGGTGGCCTCGCGGACCAGTGCGGTGTCCGGGATCGTGATCCCGGCGATCGTCTCGGGCATGACTCCTCCTGAAGCAGATTGAGGTGCCGGCGTGTCTCCGGCTCATGTCAACGATCTCGAGTCGGCCCACTTTGCCGGAACCGTCTGATTGGACAGGATTCCCACAGATCCGGACAAGGAACCGTGGCGCCGCGAGCCCGACTGCCGGGGATGCCGCTACGAGGTGAACTTCTTGTGACCGAGCATGCGCAGCAGACCAGTTTTGTTGCTGCCTCGGTACGCGGGGCGGCTCCCAGGACCACAGCAGGCCCTGCGACTGGTGCTCGGTGAGTAGCGCCTGGCAGTCCAGTCGATCTCCCCGACCTCGGGATGGAGCAGAATTCTTGCGGTCATCGAACGGTTCGCGACCTCGCGGCGTTCCCACAGCTCGGCTAAATCGGGACTCTCGCCCAGCCAGCGCGTGCACGTCCTGACCTGCACGTGAGTGCAGTCCGGACATGCCGTAGGCGCCGCGCAGACTCGCCACGTGGTCCTGCTCTGCCGCGCATGCTCTGCAACGGGGTAGACAACCCGCACGGCGGCGCCAGCGGGTCATGCTCGAGCCGAAGCCCGAGTGTCTGCGGCAGATGCTCCTGCGAGAGCCCGGTTCGCAGGACAAACAGAATGCCCAGGAGAACCAGCCGGGCCGACCGCTGTGTGCCGGGCACCGGGTCCGACAATCCACCTTGGGTAGCAGCGGCTCGATCACGGCCCACAGCTCGTCGTCGACTTCCTACGGTTTCGGCCACGCCGCCCTGCACCCCCGGTTCGTCAGCCTCGGAGTGAGTCAACCTCCTCGCAGATCATTTCGTTATGAATGCACGTCGGGGGTAATTGTGTAGGCCACCACGGTCAGGGAGGAGTACCTTGCCGCCGATGCACCCAGTGGGGCCTGAGTAC
>NZ_JBHYKH010000969.1:0-1389 GCF_042741275.1 Streptomyces sp. NPDC058964 | reverse complement strand
GCGGTGCACTGCCGCGCCCCCGAGGGCGCGCGGGCACGTCGCGGCACTTGCCGTGCGCGGCAGTTCCGGCGGAGCGGCTAGCCGCCCAGAATCCCCGCCGCCTGGTCGAAGAACTGGCCGAGTTGTGCCTTGACGGACTTCTTGCCGAAGGCGATGGCGAGGTTCGACTGGAACAGCAGGTCCCAGATCTGGTCGGCGCCCTGCGGCGGCGGTACCGGAGCGGGCAGGGCGTCGGCCGCCTTCGAGACGCGCCGGGAGATGTAGTCGGCGTTCTCCATGTTCAGCTTGTCCGTCGCGGTCAGGCCCGAGGCGATCAGATCGCGGGCCTTCTCGGTCGGCGGGATGCCGCGCAGCAGCTGCATGTCCTTGATCGCCGTCGCGTCCTGCGCGAAGAACGACATGATCTTCACGGAGTCGGCGACCTTCTTGCTGGCCTTGGTGGCGCTCAGCAGCACACCGCCGTTGACGAAGTTGCCCTCGCGGGCACCGGACCATTCGCCCTGCGGGGTGGGCAGGAAGTCCAGCTGCGCGTCGGTGATGGAGCCGCCCGCGCCGTAGACGCCGGAGTCGAAGGTGAACAGGGCCTTGCCGATGACGACCGCGTTCTTGGTGAGGTCGTTGTGCGCGGCGGAGGTGATCGCCGGCGGCGGGGAGGCGTGTGTCCTGCGCATCTCGGCCCAGTACTCCCACCACTCCTGGAGGGTGTCGGAGGTGAAGCCGAGCTTCTTGCCGTCGTCGGAGAAGAACTGCTGGCCCTTCTCGCGGGCGAAGATCTCGAAGCACTGGAGGGTGGAGCCGCCGCCGTCGTCGACGCCATAGATCTTGCCGCCGCTCTTCCTGTGGACGTCCTGGGCGGTCTTCTTCAGGTCGGCCCAGGTCCACTCGCGGTCCGGCAGCTTCAGGCCCAGCTTCTCCAGGGCACTGCGGTTGACGGTGAGCTGGTTGACGCCGATGCCGGACGGGACGCCGTACAGCTTGCCGTCGACGGTGCCGGCCGCGAGGAGCGTCTTGGCGAAGCCGGTGAGGTCGAGGGTCTTGCCGACGTACTCGTCGAGCGGGGCGAGGACGCCCTTGCGGGCGTACTGGGCGACGAGCGCGGTGTCCATCTGGAGCAGGTCGGGGGCGCTGCCGCCGGCGATGTTGGTGTTGAACTTGTCGAAGTACCCGTCGTAGCCGGAGTAGGTCTCCTGGATCGTGATCTTCGGGTTCTTCCGCTGGAAGTGGGCCAGCGCCTTCTTGTACGCCGCGTGCCGCTCGTCGCTGCCCCACCAGATCATGGTCAGCTTGCCGCTCGTACTGCCGGCGCCGGTACCTGTCTCTTAAACACAACATACGCTGCCCACCACAAATCAAATTTAAAAAAACGTTGTCGCCCTAAAAATAAAAAAA
>NZ_JBHYKH010000968.1:0-1393 GCF_042741275.1 Streptomyces sp. NPDC058964 | reverse complement strand
CGGGCGCCGCCCGCCCCCACATACCGCCCCCGCCCCCCCCCGCCCCCCCACCCCCCCCCCCCGGGGGGCGGGGGGGCCCCACCCCCCCACCCCCCCCCCCCCCGGGCACCGAGGCGTTTGCCGTACCGAAGAAAGTGAGCCAGTACATCGTGTCCGCAGTCTCCGACCGTCTGCCCACCTTCCCCTGGGACAAGCTGGAGCCGTACAAGAAGACGGCCGCGGCCCATCCGGACGGCATCGTCGACCTGTCCGTCGGCACCCCGGTCGACCCGGTCCCCCAGCTGATCCAGAAGGCCCTGATCGCCGCGGCCGACTCGCCGGGCTACCCGACCGTGTGGGGCACCCCCGAGCTGCGTGACGCGATCACGGGCTGGCTGGAGCGCCGTCTGGGCGCCCGCGAGGTCACCCACCGCCACGTCCTGCCGATCGTCGGCTCGAAGGAGCTGGTCGCCTGGCTCCCCACCCAGCTGGGTCTCGGCCCCGGCGACAAGGTCGCCTACCCCCGTCTGGCCTATCCGACCTACGAGGTCGGCGCCCGTCTGGCCCGTGCCGACCACGAGGTCTACGACGACCCGACCGAGCTCGACCCCACGAACCTGAAGCTCCTCTGGCTGAACTCGCCGTCCAACCCCACGGGCCGGGTGCTGGACAAGGCGGAGCTCACCCGGATCGTCGCCTGGGCCCGCGAGCACGGCGTCCTGGTCTTCTCCGACGAGTGCTATCTCGAGCTGGGCTGGGAGGCCGACCCCGTCTCGGTCCTGCACCCGGACGTCAACGGCGGCTCCTACGAGGGCATCGTCTCGGTGCACTCCCTCTCCAAGCGCTCCAACCTGGCGGGCTACCGAGCGGCCTTCCTGGCCGGCGACCCGGCCGTCCTTGCGCCCCTCCTGGAGATCCGCAAGCACGGCGGAATGATGACGTCGGCGCCCACGCAGGCGGCGGTCGTCGCGGCCCTGTCCGACGACGCGCACGTCCGCGAGCAGCGCGAACGCTACGCCGCCCGCCGCACGGCCCTGCGCGAGGCGCTGCTGGCCCACGGCTTCCGCATCGAGCACAGCGAGGCCAGCCTCTACCTCTGGGCCACCCGTGACGAGTCCTGCTGGGACACGGTGGCCCATCTGGCCGAGCGGGGCATCCTGGTCGCCCCCGGAGACTTCTACGGCACGGCGGGCGAGAAGTTCGTCCGTGTGGCCCTGACGGCGACGGACGAGCGCGTCGCGGCCGCGGTGGACCGGCTGGCCCGGTAGCCGCCCCCGGACACAGCACGAAGGGGTGGGGGGGGGTGAGCGGAGCCCCCGCGCCCCCCGGCCGTGGGGTCGCGGGGGGCGAGCCGAGGCGCGCGGGGAGCGCGCCGCGCGGGGCGACGACGGCCGCCCCGGGGGCCGGGCGCCCG
>NZ_JBHYKH010000967.1:0-1401 GCF_042741275.1 Streptomyces sp. NPDC058964 | reverse complement strand
TGCCCTTTGTAGCACTCGTGAATCGGTGCCACATCTGAGGATCTTCCCGCCGCACCCGTCGGAGCTCTCGTTGCGGCACTCCCTCCGTGGCGCTCCCCGGTCGGCTGATCGCCGCGGGCGAAGCGGACGCGCTGCCGGAGATCGATGCCCGCTTTAGCCGATATGATGCATTTTGTGATCATGTCCGGGCGGCTGCGGCTCCGTCGTCCCCCCTACGGCGGCCGGTGGGAATTTGCCCGGGTCTCGCCGGTGATCCTGACCGTCCTGGTCGCGGGGCTGGCGTTCTCCACGCCGAGGGAGATCGCCATCAGCCGGCTGTTGCCCGCCGCGCCCGCCCTTGCCGCCGCGATGTGGCCCGTGATCCCCACGATCCTGCTGGGCACCTTCTGCCTGCTGGTCATGATCGGCCTCAGCTTCGTCTACTCGGACCTGGGGACGCAGTACACGGCGGCCGCGATCGTCGCGGTCACCCTGGCGGCCGCGTACGCGAGCCATGTCCGACTCCAGCGGGAGGAGATCCTGCTCCAGGTCCGGCTCGTCGCCGACGCCGCCCAGCGCGTGCTGCTGCGCCCCCTGCCGCGGCGTATCGAGAACGTGGAGATCGAGTCGCTGTATCTGGCGGCCCAGGAGCAGGCCCGGATCGGCGGAGACTTCTACGAGGCGGCCGCTACGCCGTACGGGGTCCGGCTCCTCATCGGCGACGTCCGGGGCAAGGGCCTGTCCGCGGTGGGGGCGGCCTCCGCGGTGATCAGCTGCTTCCGTGAGGCCGCGCACGACGAGCCCGACCTGACGGGCATCATCCACCGTCTGGAGACCAGCATCGCCCGCCACAGCGCCGCGTTCCCGGGCCAGGACCTGCCGGAGCGCTTCGCCACCGCGCTCATCGCCGAGATCCCGCCCGACGGGGGCCACGTCAGACTTCTCAACTGCGGACACCCCCCGCCCCTGCTCGTGCACCGCGGGAAGATGAGCGTCCTGGAACCCACCGCACCCTCGCCGCCCCTCAACCTGGCGGCACTCATCGGGGATCACTACTACGTCGACACCGTCGCCTTCACCCCGGGCGATCATCTGCTGCTCTACACGGACGGCGTATCGGAGACCCGGGACCGCAGCGGCGAGTTCTTCCCGCTTCCGGACTGGATGGAGCAGCAGTGCCCGGAACCGCCCCGCGAGCTGCTCGACCGGCTGCACCGGGACCTGCTCCACTACAGCGGCGGACGGCTCGAGGACGACATCGCGGCCCTTGCGGTGCGATACCCCAACGCCCAGGCGTGCGAGTACGAGTACCCGGCCCAGGCCTAGGCCCAATGCCGGTGACTTAGATGTCCTGCGTTCGTTGGTTGTGGTGTGGCGAGGGTGGGGCAGGTCAAGTCGCCTGCGGGTGAGCGTTTGTCGGAC
>NZ_JBHYKH010000966.1:0-1417 GCF_042741275.1 Streptomyces sp. NPDC058964 | reverse complement strand
GGTGCCGAAGCCTTCGTCGATGAAGAGGGTGTCGAGGGGGTTGCCGCCGGCTTCGTGAGTGACGACGTCGGCCAGGCCGAGGGCGAGGGCGAGGGAGGCGAAGAAGGATTCGCCGCCGGAGAGGGTGTCGGTCTTGCGGGGGCGGCCGGTCCAGGAGTCGGTGATTTCCAGGCCGAGGCCGGAGCGGGCGCCGTGGGCGGCTTGGTGGTCGGAGTGGCGGAGGGTGTAGCGGCCTTCGGACATCAGGCTCAGGCGGGTGTTGGCAGCGGCGACGACTTGTTCGAGGCGGGCGGCCAGGACGTAGGCCTCCAGTTGCATGCGGACCCGGGTGCCGGAGGCGTTGCCGGTGGCCAGGTCGGCGAGGTGACGGGCGGTGCTGTGGGCCTGCTCGAGTGCTTCCAGGCGTTCGACGACCCCGGCCAGGGTGGTGCTGAGGTCGGTGAGGTCGGTGGTGCGGGCCTGGGCGGTGCTGGCGGTGGTGACCGCTAGCGCATGCTGGTCGTCTGCGGCCGTGCGCAGAGCTGTCGCAGCTTCGACGTCGGCGGCCGGCTGGGCTGCTGCTTCCTGCAGGACGGGGTCGTCGAGGACGGTCTGGTGGGAGGCGCGGGCCTCGCGCCATTGGTTGATCTCTTCCTCCAGTTCGTGGAGGTCCTTGTCGCTGAGCACGGCTTGTTCAGCGGCAGCGAGGGTGTCGAAGCCCTGGGATGTGGCGGCGGCGGTGGCTTCGCTGGTACGGGTGTGCAGGACCTGGGTGGCGGAGGCGGCGGTGCGGGATGCCTCGGCTGCCTGCTCGAGGTGATCGGCGGTGCGGGTGAGGTCGTCGATGCGGGCCGTCAGGGTGGGGGCGGTGCCGCGGGCGGCATCGAGTTTCTCGGTGAGCTCCGCTTGCCGTTGGGACAGGGTGTCGTAGCTGGCGTTGCGGGCGGACAGGCCGGCGGTGGCGACGCTGTCCTGCTCGGTCATGGTGGTGTGTTCGCGGTCCAGCGTGAGGAGTTCTTCCTCTACGGTTCCGCGGTCGGTGGCACGTTCGAGGGTGTCGGCCAGCTGTGCGGCGAGTGCTTCGTGTTCGGTCTTGAGGCTGGCCAGGGGGGTGTCGCCGGCTTCGCCGGTGGCACCGGCGGCGTTCTCGCGCAGTTGCTGCAGCTCGGCCGCGATCTTGTCGCGCTGTTGCTGGGCGCGCTGGTGGGCTTTCTCGGCGGCTTGTTCGTCCTCGCGGGTGGGATGCCCGTCGGGAGCCTGGGCGGGAGCGGGGTGGGAGCACGAGCCGCAGACCGGGCATGGTGCGCCGGCGGTGAGGCCGGCGGCGAGCTCGGCGGCCATGCCCTCGGTGCGTCGGCGGCGGATGGCGATGTGGGCCTGGGCTGCCTGTTCGGTTTCCTTCTGGGCGGCGGCCAGGCGCTGTTCGGTGGTGGTGATT